>JAHCKB010000145.1 GCA_026125985.1 Bradyrhizobium sp. | reverse complement strand
TGATGCGGATAGAGCGTGTTGTCGAGGTCGAACACCCAGGTGTCGACATGATCGAAGCCGCGGGGAGCTGTCATGGCAACGCAAAGCGCAGCGTCTTGCTGCCGCCACTCATGTCGACGGCGGCAAACCCTGCGGCTGAAAGCCCGCGCGTGCCGCAATCGTTCTGCTCGTTGATCTCGAACTTGCTCTCGCGAGTGCAGAGCTGCGTCGTGCCTCCCCAGGTCAGGACCTTGTGCTTGTATTTCACGGTGCGATTATCGTTGTCGACGGCTTCCGCGAAGCTGAAGATCTGCCTGGGCTGGCCGGTTACGTCGGGATGCAGGCATTTGCCGGGATCGATGCGGTACCAGCCGCGGCTCGTCACCGTCTTGCCGTCGTCGGTCGCCACCGCTGCCATGATCCTGTGCGGCGTGTCGTTGCACCAGGTCAGCCCCGCCGCCGACGGCGACTGTACCGCCTCGATCAGCTTGGCGAAGAACGTCGGCTGCTGAACGGCCTCGGCATTCAGCCCGCGGCTTTTCAGGAACGCGTTCAACGCCGCCTGCGTCTTCGGCCCGTCGGTGCCGTCGATCGGCGAGGCGTCGTAGCCGGCAATGACAAGCAGTCGCTGGATGCCGGCAAGCCTTGCCTGCTCGTCGTCATACTCGCTGTTTTCGGCGAGATAAGCCACGAGGTGACCGTCGTCGGTCTGCGTCGGGGTGATCTGGGTGAACGGCGCCGGCGTCTGTCCTGAGCGGCACTGCCGCGCCGCCGCGATGACGAAATTCTGCTCGGCAATGCACAGCGTGTCGGCGCCGCCTTGCGGGGCCGGCGAGGAGCCGTAAAGGCCGAGCGCGCGGGCATGCAGCAGGATGCGGTCCGCGGTCAGCGTGCCCTGCGCCACCACACGGCAGGCGGCGGGATCGATGCGGAACCAGCCGCGCGTCGCCGTCGCCGCCTGATGGTCGATGCCGATGGCTACCTCGACCACATAGCTCATGCGATTGCATAGCTTCAGATCGGCGTGCGCCGGCGCGGACGAGATGACAAACGAGAACGCGGCGGCCGGCAGCGGCATCAAGGAGCGGGCAAACGTTGAGCGACGCACTCTCAACTCGTCGTGCCCGGACCTTGTCCGGGCATTCACGCCTTTGCCGCGGCGAGGAAACAAGACGTGGATGTCCGGGACAAGCCCGGCCATGACGGTCTTCATGCGCCTCGCCGCTATTGCCATCACTTGTGGATCAGCGTGCCGGTGCCCTGATTCGTGAACAGCTCCAGCAATACCGCATGATGCGTCTTGCCGTCGATAATGACGACGCCCTGAACGCCCTGCTCCAGCGCATAGATGCAGGTCTCGACCTTGGGGATCATGCCGCCGGAAATGGTGCCGTCGGCGATCAGCTTGCGCGCATCCTTCACCGAAAGCTCGGGGATCAGCTTCTTCGACTTGTCGAGCACGCCCGGCACGTCCGTGAGCAGCAGGAGGCGCTTGGCCTTGAGCGCGCCGGCCACGGCGCCTGCAAAAGTGTCCGCGTTGACGTTGAGCGTCTGCCCGTCCGCCGAGGTCGCGAGCGGCGCCAGCACCGGGATCAGCTCGTGACCGATCAACTGATTGAGCAGCGTGAGGTCGACCTTCTCGGGGTCGCCGACGAAGCCGAGATCGATCGCCTTTTCGATGTTGGAGTCGGGGTCGACCATGGTGCGCTTGGTCTTCGACGCCTTCACCATGTTGCCGTCCTTGCCGGACAGGCCCACGGCTTTGCCGCCGGCTTCGTTCATGTAGCCGACGAGCTGCTTGTTGACCGAGCCCGCCAGCACCATCTCGACGATCTCGATGGTGGCGGCATCGGTGATGCGCAGGCCTGCCGCGAATTCCGACTGGATACCGAGGCGTTTGAGCATGGTCGCGATCTGCGGCCCGCCGCCATGCACCACCACCGGATTGATTGCGGTCTGCTCCAGCAGCACGATGTCGCGCGCGAATGCCTTTGCGGTTTCCTCGTCGCCCATGGCGTGCCCGCCATACTTGATGACGATGGTTTCCTCGTCATATTCCTGCATGTGCGGCAGCGCCTCCGACAGGATGCGGGCCTTGTCGAGCGGGCTGATGTCGGTGTCGGTCATGGACGGTCTCGCGGTGCGGGCGGGGCAGAGGTCGGGCCGGTTTCTATCCGATTGCGGGCCAGCGCGCAAAGAGGCCGCGCCGCAGGCCTGTCACCCGCGTCGTGGCCACGCCGCCGCGATCGCCAGCGTCAGCCAGCTCGCGATCAGCAGCGTTCCACCGGTCGGCGCGGCAAACGGGAACAGGCCGTGGCCGGCATACTGCCGCAGCGTCAGGTCGCCGGCGAACAGTCCGGCGGCAATGACAAAGCCCGCCGCCGCGGCCAGCCCGATGCGGGCATGCACCAGCGCGCGTGCGACGAGCGCCACCGTCGCAAGCACGGCGCAGGCGTGAAACAGCAGCATCGACGATGCCGGCGCGAGCCGCGACGCGTCGCTCAGATGCGCGGAGGCGGCGGCCAAAATCACGCCGTCGGCGCCCATGATGCCGGCAAGCACGATCAGTGAGCGCGCTGCCCGGTTCATCGTCCGCGCTCCCGCATCAGCCGCACCATGGCCGCACGCAGCTCCGGCATGCCCTTGCCGGAGCGCGAGGACGTCGCCAGCACCTGCGGAAATGCGGCGGGATGTTTGGCAAGCGCCGCTTCAGTCTCCGCAATTCGCGCGGCGAGTTCGGTCGCCTTCACCTGGTCGGCCTTGGTCAGCACGATCTGATAACTCACCGCAGACTTGTCGAGCGTCTTCAGGATGTCGTCATCGACGTCCTTCAGGCCGTGCCGGCCGTCAATCAGCACGTATACGCGCGCAAGACTGGCACGGCCGAGCAGGAATTTGTGGATCAGCGCGGTCCAGGAGGCGACCTTGGTCTTTGCCGCTGCGGCATAGCCGTAGCCGGGCATGTCGACCAGCCGCAGGCCGCTCTTGTCGGGTCCCTCGAAGAAGATCAGTTCCTGGGTGCGGCCTGGGGTGTGCGAGGTGCGCGCGAGTCCATTACGGCCGGTCAGTGCGTTGATGAGGCTCGATTTGCCGACGTTGGAGCGGCCGGCAAAGGCGATCTCCAGCCCCGCCATCGGCGGCAGCGTCTCGATCGAGGGCGCGGCCCAGATGAAGTGCCAGTCGCCGGCGAACAGCTTCCGCCCGGCCTCGATCAGCTCCGCATCGGTGTCGGTGGTCATGCGAAAGCCCCGGCTGTCGTCATGGCCGGGCTTGTCCCGGCCATCCACGTTTTCCTTTGCGATTTCCTCAAGACGTGGATGCCCGGGACAAGCCCGGGCATGACGACTGAGGAAGTTGTGGCCGCTCTCTTACGTCTTCGATTCAGCCTTTGCCTCCGCCGGCTTCTTGGCGAAGGTGGCCTTGAGATTGTCGAGCAGTTCTACCTTCACGCCGTTCTTGCGCATGATGTAGCTCTGCTGGATCACCGAGAGCAGGTTGTTCCATGCCCAGTAGATGACGAGGCCGGCCGGGAAGCTTGCCAGCATGAAGGTGAAGATCAGCGGCATCCAGTCGAAGATCATCTTCTGGGTCGGATCCGGCGGCGCCGGATTGAGCTTCATCTGGACCCACATCGTGATGCCCATGACGATCGGCCAGATGCCGAGCATCAGGTAGGCGCCGACGGCCGGGCCGAACACTGCGACCGGATCGAACGGGATCAGGCCAAACAGGTTGAAGATCGTGGTCGGGTCGGGCGCCGAAAGGTCCTTGATCCATCCGTAGAACGGGGCGTGCCGCATCTCGATGGTGACGAACAGCACCTTGTAGAGTGCGAAGAACACCGGGATCTGCAAGAGCACAGGGAGACAGCCCGCGACCGGGTTGATCTTCTCCTTCTTGTAGATCTCCATCATCTCCTGCTGCTGCTTCACCTTGTCGTCCGGATAGCGCTCCTTCAGCGCGGCAAGCTGCGGCTGCACCGACTTCATCTTCGCCATCGAGGCGTAGGACTTGTTGGCGAGCGGGAAGAAGATCAGCTTCACCAGCAACGTCACCATCAGGATCGCGATGCCGAAATTGCCGAACAGGTGGAAGAACCAGTCCAGCGCCAGGAACATCGGCTTGGTGATGAAGTAGAACCAGCCCCAGTCGATCAGGAGATCGAAATGGTTCAGCCCGAGCTGCTTGTTGTAGCCGCCGAGGCCAACCAGGGGGAAGTTGATGCCAACCACGCCGGCTTCCTTGGCCCCCGCGAAAAGGCGCGCATTGGACGAGCCGGTGCCGCCGATCGGAATGGTCTGCGGTTCCTGCAAGTAGTCGGTCTGGTAGGTGCGGGTCTTTCCGACCAGGTTGGACGAGAAGCGCGCCTTCAGCTTTGCCGTGGTGTCGGGCAACAGCGCCGAGGCCCAGTACTTGTCGGTAATGCCGAGCCAGCCGTCGGTGACGTTGAATTCCACCTGCTTGGCTTCGTCGATCTTGCTGTAGCCGTATTCCTGCAGGCCCTTGTCGCCGAGATAGCCGATCAGACCTTCGTGCAGGATGTAGTAGCCGGAGACATGCGGCGCGCCGTGACGCGAAATCAGCGCGTAGGGGTAGAGCGTGGCCGGCGTGTTGCCGATATTGCTTACCTCGTCCTTCACCGTGAAGAGATAGCGATCGTCGATCGCGATGGTGCGCTTGAAGGTGAGGCCTTCGCCGTTGTCGTATTTGAGGACCACCGGGCTCGACGGCGTCAGCGGGTTCGAGCCTTCCTGCGTCCACACGGTGTTCTGGTCGGGCAGACGAATCTGCGAGCCTGCCGCCGGCACCCAGCCGAACTCGGCGTAGTAGGGGCTTGCGGTCTGCGACGGCGAGAACAGCACGATCGCCGGCGACTTGGGATCGACCGTCTCCCGATATTGCGTCAATGCGACGTCGTCGATGCGGGCACCCTTCAGCGAGATGCTGCCGGAGACTTTCGGACTCTCGATCTTGATGCGCGGGGTGGACGCGATCGCGGCCTCGCGCGACATCACGGCGCCGGAGGAGGGGGCTGCCGGCGTACCGGCGGCGGGCGTCGTGCTCGGTTGGGGCGTGGCGCCGCCCGGCGTGGCGGCGCCCGGCGTGGTCCCGGGCGTGGCCGGCTGCGTCGGCTTCTGCAACTCGGCCTGCTTCTGGGCCTCGACGCGCTGCTTCTCCATCTGCGGCACGTTGTAGAAATATTGCCAGGCGATCAGCACGAGGCCGGACAGAATGACGGCGAGGATGGTGTTACGATTGTCGGTCATCGGATTTGCAGTCTCGTCATTCGGGTCAGGTGGGGCGCCGAGAGTCTCTAGAATCCCTCTTGGGCCGGTCGAGGCGGCGGAGTGCCGATCGCAGATCGTCAAGCATGACCGCAAAGTCCCGCGTCAGCGCCTCCCGGCGGCCGACTAGCACATAATCATGATGCGGTCGCAGGGACATGACGTCCAGCCGCTTCACCACTTCGCGAAGCCGGCGCCGGATGCGGTTGCGCTCGGTGGCGGTACCGTTCTTCTTGGTGACGGTGAAACCGACCCGGATCGGACCGGGATCGTCGCGGCGGCGGGCCTGAAGTGCAAAGGCCGCGCTGGAAACCCTCGCGCCATTGGCAACGGCGAGGAAGTCCGCCCGTTGCCTCAGCCGATCCATGTTTGCTGTCCTAAGGGCGGGCCCGGGCTCAGGCGCTCAGACGCTTGCGGCCGCGTGCGCGGCGGGCGGCGAGAACCTTGCGGCCGCCGGCAGTTGCCAGGCGCGCGCGGAAACCGTGGCGGCGCTTGCGCACCAGTTTGCTGGGTTGATAGGTCCGCTTCACGGGTCGATCTCCGCTGACATAGCAATTCGCCCCACGGGGGCAATCTGCCGTTGAATTGAGAAGGCGTCCGGTGATGCCGGCCGGCCCAAAACGGACCGTTTGCGGCCCCAATGAGCCGCCCCCCGGAAAAACCGGGCCATCGCGGACAATTGGCGCGGCTTATAGTGGAGCGACCCCATTTCGTCAACGTTGCCGGCTGTTCCGCCCGTGGGTCTTCGAAACGGTGCAGCCCCGGCAAATATTATCGATTCTGCGGTGTTTTAGCCGGTGGGGAATGGCGATCCCTGGACCCCCACACTAGATCAGGAACCGACGCACATTAGCGATCGGTAATTTGACCGGCTCGGGGGCACGACCGCATCCTTTGCCAAGCTGGAATCTGAGGGCGGCTATCGTGTCGGTGGCGACGGACAACGAGGCGGAACGCGACGGGCCGCGACCCCCGAAGGGGCTGCGCCGGCTCGGCCTGTCCGGCAAGCTGCTCCTGATGACCATCCCGCTCGCCATGATCGCCGGCATGATGATTTACGTGCCGGCCATCGCGAACTTCCGGGTCAACCGGCTCAACGACCGCCTCGCCGCCGCCAACACGGCCGCGCTGGTGCTGGATGCCGCGCCGTTGGGACTGGTGCCGGACTCGCTGGCGCGCCAGATCCTCACCAGCATCGACGCCCGCGCGGTCGCCATCAAGATGGGCCAGCAGCGCCGCCTGCTGGCGAGCGCCGACGATATGCCCCACCATATCGACCACGACATCGACATGCGCGACATCACGGTGTGGGCGGCGATCTACGACGCTTTCGAGGTGATGTTCGAGAACGACAACCACGCGATCCGGGTGGTCGGCCAGGCGCCGGGCGCGGCGCAATACATCGAGGTGGTGATCGACGAGGCGCCGCTGCGCAAGGCGATGTACCGCTTCTCGCGCAATGTGCTGATCGTGTCGCTGCTGATCGCAGGCATCGTCTCGGCGCTGGTCTATCTGGCGCTGCATTATCTGTTCGTGCGGCCGATGCGGCGGCTGACCGCCAATCTGGTCGGCTTCCACGAAAACCCGGAAAATCCCGCGCGCATCATCGTGCCGACCCGGCGCGGCGACGAGATCGGCGTGGCCGAACGCGAATTGAGCGACATGCAGCGCGACCTCGTCTCGATGCTCAACCAGAAGAGCCGGCTCGCCGCGCTCGGCCTTGCCGTCTCCAAGATCAATCACGATCTGCGCAATCTGCTCGCGTCCTCGCAGCTCCTGTCGGATCAGCTCGCCAGCGTGCCCGATCCGAGGGTGCAGCGTTTTGCGCCGAAGCTGATGCGCTCGCTTGAACGTGCGATCGCCTTCTGCCAGTCGACGCTGTCCTATGGACGCGCCCAGGAGGCCGAGCCTGACCGCCGCATGGTGCTGGTCGAGCCGGTCGTGGCGGAGGTGCGGGAATCCGCAGGCCTCGCCCACGATGCTTCGATCACCTGGGTTGCCGCCATCGAGCGCGGGCTCACCATCGATGCCGATCCCGACCAGTTGTTCCGCGTGCTGCTCAACCTCGTGCGCAACGCCGCGCAGGCGCTGGAAACCCAGCCGCAGGGCAGCGCCGCTGCGATGCAGATCCGCATCACCGGCCGCCGCGAAGGCGGGGTCTCGATCCTTGAAGTCTCCGACACCGGCCCCGGCGTGCCGCCGAAGACGCGCCAGCATCTGTTCGAGGCATTTCAGACCTCCGGCCGCGAGGGTGGCAGCGGGCTGGGCCTTGCCATCGCCGCCGAACTGATCCGCGCCCATGGCGGCGACATTCGCCTCGTCGAAGGCACCATCGGCGCCACCTTCCGCATCTCCATTCCCGACCGCCCGGTGGAACTGCAGAGCGTGCGCGAGGAGCGCGCGCGCGCGTAGGGCCAGCCCCGTCATTCCGGGGCATCGCGCAGCGATGAACCCGGAATCTGGTTGTAATGGCTGTCTTTTCCTGCCCTCAGGGAGGACATGGCCAACCGGCCGCGACCGTGCCGGATTCCCGGCTCGGGGCCTACCTATCGTCCCGGGATCACGGCCTTTCGGTCGCTCCCGGACCTTGCAAACCCGTCCGGAAGCCGGTAGCTAGAGCGCTCTTCGCGGCCATCCGCGCTTCACCGGATGCAAATCGGGCTTATCCGCCCCATATCGCCGAAGAAAACGCGCCCGTAGCTCAGCTGGATAGAGCATCAGACTACGAATCTGAGGGTCGGACGTTCGAATCGTTCCGGGCGCGCCAGATTTCCGCAAATCCAGAACCGAACGAGAGTGCCGGCGGGGAATTGCTCCGCCGCTGCATGGAGCCACTGGAGCCCCGTGCGGGCACTCTCATGTTTCAATCAGCGTGACGAGTTGAGCGAAGCGGCCGGTTGTCCGGCAATTGCGGGCTTCAGCGGCGGGGTATCGGATGGCGCTGGCGCGGATGCCGGACGCAGTGCCATGAACTGCTCGACGTCGAGGTAACGGTTGAGCTTGTCCCGGGACAAACGGGAGCGGATTGCCAAAACGAACGTGGCGGCCGACAGAACAGACAGCACCGCCATGTCGATGCCGAAGGGAATGACGCCGAGCCCACCGAACGTGCCGAGGGCAGAGACGGCGGCGATGCCCAGGAGATAGGGCACGAGCCAGAGCGCCTCGTTCACATCCAGCGTCTCATCCGGGTGCCGGCGCAGATGCAGGAGAAACAGGGCAAGCCCCACGCCAAGGCACACGCCAAGCCGCCAGATGGTGCTCCAGCCGCCCCAGTAGATCACCAGCGTTGCGACCACGAAGGCAACAAGTGCCACAGCGTCCAGTAGGGGGATGCGAAGCGGGCGCGGCACGTCAGGCAAAAGACGCCGCAAGGCCGCTGCTGCCACCGGTCCGACAATGAATGAAAGCACGATCGCACAGGAATTGAGCTGAACCAGCCCGTCGAACGGCAGCAACACGAAAATCAGCGAGGAGAAGCACAGGTTCAGCAACAGCGCCGCGAGCGGCACGCCAAGCTTCGACAGGCTGGCGAAGCGTTTGGGAAAGAACCCGTTCTCCGCAATGGCGTAAGCGATGCGGGCATTGGATCCCACCGCCACCAGGGCGCCGCCAAAGGGCGCGATAACTGCGCCCACGTTGAGAAGGCTGACCAGCCACACCAGGCCCAGCACGGAGGCGATGGCGCTCAACGGCCCAAGATCATTGTGGAACGACAGCGCGGCCCATCCCTTGCCGAGATCGTCGGCCGATAACGCGCCGATGAAGGCGAGCTGAAGGCCGCTATAGATGACGAAACATATGATGATCGAGAGGATCAGGGCGGCCGGGATGGTGACGCCGGGATTTTTCACTTCGCCCGCCATGTCGATGGCGTGACGGAAGCCGATGAACGCGAAGATCACGCCGCCGGAAGACACCGCGCCCAGGACGCCTGCAAGCCCGAGCGGCGCAAACCCGCCTTCGGCGGTGAAATTGGACGGTTCGAACCGCGAAGCGATGAAGAGGACGATCACCACCGCTGGAATGCCGAGCTTTGCCCAGGTGAGGGTGGAGTTCACCGTCGCAAGAACCTTCACGCCGAGAGCATTGATGACCGTGAACGCCGCGAGCAGCGCGCCGGCGACTGCGACACCGGGCCAGGCGAGCGTGCTGCCTCCGGCTGCGGTGAAAAGCCATTCCGCGCGCGGCGCGAGATAGCGCAGCATGACCTCCACCTCGATGGGGGCGGTGGTGGAGTAGCCGACCCAGGCGCTCCAGCCCATTGCCATGGACGTCACGTTGCCGTGGCTGAACTGCGGCACGCGGGCGATGCCTCCGGGCACCGGCAGCATGGCGGAAATTTCCGCGAAGGTGAGCGCCAGCAGCAGCATCGCCAAGCCGCCCACCGCCCAGGCGACCAGCGAGGCAGGGCCGGCGTGCTGGGCGGCGAGCAAGGGCGCGAACAGCCAGCCCGAGCCGAATACGCCGCTGACGGCAATGAAAGTGAGACCGATGAAACCTATCTCGCGCGGCATCCTGCCGATGCTGCGTTCGCGGCTGGTGTCCATGGCCGACAGCCCCCAGGATTGGTGCGCACGCTGCTACTTACATGATGGGTAGTTAATTATTGGCCTCGGGATATTATTATTAAACAATGTCAAATGGTTGCGATGTATCTCCTTCATCCGTCGGGCGGACGGCAGATAATCGAACTTGTGGCGCTGCAGAGCGTTGCGCGGTGATCGCAGATGGGCTTTACCGCTGTTGGAAAGACCCATGAAGATATCGCAAGCATTCAAATTCGAGGCGGCACACTTTCTTCCAGGCGTGCCGTCGACACACCGCTGCCACCGGTTGCACGGCCACTCCTATCGTGTGGAGGTTCAGCTCGAAGGGCCCGTCGATCCACACACCGGCTTCGTCGTCGACTTCTTCGATGTCGAGAAGGCCTTTGTCTCCATCATGGAGGCGCTGGACCACCGCTGCCTCAACGACGTCGAAGGGCTGAACAATCCGACCGCCGAGAACATCTCGGTCTGGATCTGGGATCGACTGAAGCCGGCGCTGCCGCAGATCTCGTCGATCCGTGTCTATGAGACGGCCGATTGCTGGGCCGAATATGACGGGGGGTGAAGGGCGGCGGGATTTGCGCTTGCGCAAAGCGTTCCTGCTCTTGTCGCAATAAGCAGAATGCTACCGGATTGAGGTGATGCCGATGCCAGCCACGCAAGCCGCTCCGACCGACCCGCGATCCCTCCCGCAGGCGCGGCGGATCGCGGCGATTGTCTACCCCGACAATGCCTATCCTGGTCCAGCCTTCGAGGCGCTGGTGCGCCTGTGCCGGGACCGAGGGCTGGTGCTCGCTGGCGTCCTGCAGCATCAGGTCTATGCCGCGCCCGACCGGCTCTGCGACGTCGTGCTGGAAGACCTGACCACCGGCCATCGTACCGCGATCTTCGAGGACCGGGGGCCGGGCGCAGCCGGTTGCCGGCTCGACGAAGGGGCGCTTGCGGAAGCCACCGCGCGGATCGAAGGCAATCTCGATGGCCGCATTGACCTGCTGGTGCTCAACAAGTTCGGCAAGGCCGAATGTGGTGGCGGCGGACTGCTCGATCTGATGGCGAGCGCCGTCGATCGCGGCATCCCCACCATCATCGGGGTGCCGCGCGGCAATCTCGAAGCCTGGCGCAAGTTCGCCGGCGAATTCGCCGTCGAACTGTCGGAAGACGTCGGTGGCATCGAGCGATGGCTCGAAGGGCTGCGCACGGCGCACGCCCTCAGCGGCTAGCTTCGGTCACGCCGCGGGACTGAGGAATTCCGCCCATGATCCCCGACGGTCTGAGCCTGGCGCGCGCCGTCCACGTCCTCTCGCTGGTCCATTGGATCGGCGGCGTTGCGGCCGTCACCACCATTGTGCTGCCGCTGGCGCGACGGCTCGGCGATGCCGCGGCCGCGGTCGAATTCTTCGAATCCTTCGAGCGCAGGTTCGTCCGCCAGGTGCGGATCTCGATCGCGCTGGCCGGGCTTTCCGGACTCTACATGCTGCATGCCCTCGATGCCTGGGACCGCTTTCGTCACCTGACGTTCTGGTGGCTCCATCTCATGGTCGCGGTGTGGTGCATGTTCGCGCTGATGGTCTTCGTGGTCGAG
>JAHCKB010000144.1 GCA_026125985.1 Bradyrhizobium sp. | reverse complement strand
AGCCAGCGCCAACGCACTGATTTTGTTAAATAAATAGCCTTACTCGAGGCGGAATTTCCAGCGCATTTGGAAATTCAGTTTGCCCCGCATTTGGAAATTCTGTGCTGGTTTCGTTTGGTCGAAGGCCGACGGAGGACGTCGCAGGTTGAACACGCTCAATTCATCAAAAATGCGAATTGAGCGCGTGAGCGCTGCCTGCGGGTTGCAAACTTTCGATCGTTGCCATTGACGTCGTCGCGTGCGGGATCGCCAGCCGCGAGAGGCCGTCGACCCTTTGCAGCGTTCAACGAAGCGCAAAGTCTATCTTTGCGATCCGACGCTAGTCTTCGACGTTGGGGAGATCTGCTGAATTTCGTCTCGAGCTGATGCTGCTCCATCAGCATTCTGCTGATCGAGTTCCTTCTGCGCCAAGAGATGTGCATGTCGCTTACGGGTCGCAGCCAACGCTCGCATCATCGTTTCCTTGGCATAGCCGCGATAGGCCTGTGCGGTCTTGTGTCCGGAGAGCGCACGACCCTGGCCGTCCGTCAGTTCGGCTTCCTCAAGCTCGGTCATGCCGCCGTGTCGACAGGCATCAAGCGTGAACAGCTTTGACACGCCGTCGATCTTCTTGCGCATCTGCTGCACCACTTTTTCCATGCCGGGGTAGGACCACACTTTGGCGTGGCCCTTGCGCTCACCCCTTTCGATCCGACGCATGATCATCGGGACGCCAAGCTTGGGCAGATGGCTCAAGACGTCCTCTGCTTCGGCATAAAACTTGACGGTCTCGCCGTCGAGAGTCTCTTCTAGCGGATGCCAGACCAACGCCTTGTTCTTATGGTGCTCGATGCGCACGGCGTGTGGCCAATTCTTGCTGCGATAGTCGGGCCAAGTCAGAAAACCGGCCACCACATTCTCGGGCCGTTGCAGCCACTCAAAGCAGATCACTGCGACGGCCGCGGGTTCAGGCCGGCCTTCCTTAATGCAGCCCCACGCAAATTTATAGACCTCCTCGCGGGTGACCGCGTGCTTCTTGGTCTTGGTGCGGCTCTTGAGGGTGAAGTCGTCCCAGGGGTTCGGGTGTTTCTTATCGAACAGCTCCGGGTGCAGCCGACGCATGATCCGCCAGACCTTGCGACAGAGGCCGACCACTTTCTCGCCCTGCCGCAGCCTGAGTCCGTTCGGCCCGTTGATGATCTTGTCGTAGATCTTGTCAGCGGCCCGTGGCGTGACTTCCATGATCTGCCGTTCGCCGATCCGCCGTCCGCTCTTACCGACGGTATCGCAGATCATCTGCATGATCCGCTCGTAGTCAGGGCGTGACCTTGGAGAGACTTTCTCGGTATAGGCCTTCTCCGTCTTGTATTGCCGGAACAGCCAATCGATTGTGCCATAGCGCGCAATCTTTCCCTGCTCGCCCGGCTCTCCTCTGCGCTGATCGTTCCACTGATCGAACAAGGCATTGAGTGTGGCGGCGCGTCCGCCTTTTCCGTCATCGCCGCATGCGACTCCGTAGCTCGTCCCAAGTGGCTCATTCGCCATCTCGCAGCCGAGCTTGCGGTAATGGGTCGGGATCCGGAAGTAGAACGCGACCGAACCGCCGGCAAGCCGACGCACCTCCACGAAGCGTGGAAGCGGGCGCTCCAACGTCACAAATCCTCGGCGAGGTCGCCCGGCACGATGTCCGGGGCAATAGCTCGGTCCAGATCGTCTCTCAACCACAGCTGACGCCTCCCTTCCTTCACACGTGGTCGAGGATACTCCGTCCCGACTCGTTTGAGAAAGGCTTCGACAGTCGGCTCTCCGCAATAGCCTGCTGCGACTGCAGCTGGCATACGACGTGGCCAAGAACCAGCAGGAATTACGGCAAAACGTGGCATCGCAACCCGTCTAAGAAATCGGCTTCCAGTCGTATGCTGCTGAAGCATCATGCAGATCGCCGCCGACGCCTGAAACCGCGACAGTAGCGAGATCGCGCAAGAAGGTAGTAGATCGTACAAAAGGGATGCGTTGGGCGGAGCGCCGCTGGGAGGGGAGAAGCTCATAAGCTCGGCCCGCGCTTCCGCATCGTTCCGCTTTGGGGGCCAGGTTCGCACCCTGGTGCGCCCACCATAAAAATCAAGACTAGGCCTAAGCTGACGCGAGCGGGCGATCGTCAGGAATCAAGAGCTTTCCATGGCAGGGGCTGCTTGGCTAGCCGCAGCAGGAGTTTGTCGAACCGAGCTTTCCCATGTGCAGCCGGAGCTGCTCGTTGTTGGGAAGCGATGTGGTTACGATCTCGGCGAGTGCTGACGCCTTGGATGTCGCCGATGAGCGGGAATCGTCAATGGGCAGATAGTGACCTGATTTTCGCCTGCCCAGCGCGCTGTCAGTGCGGGATGAACGGTTCAAAACTAGTCGCAATGACCTAAGAAGGGCGCGCGCCGCATACAACCTTCAGCCCGGGTCGTTGTGGAAATCGATGCACTACCACCTGACCGTGTGCTAGTGTAGCGCCAGCCAAACGGAGAAGCGTCATGCACCGGCTTACAGCTTCCATAGCTGTTTTGACGTCCGCGCTGGTCTGCCATGGCCCAGCTCGCGCCGCCGAAGTGATCGTAACTAAAGCCTATGCAGCGTGCAAAGACCCCGCGACCGTCGAAAAGTTTGAGGAATTCGAGCGCAATGATAACGACCAAGGCTATAAGCGCCTCTATTTCGAGACGGGTGCTACCCGCGAATGCATCTTTCTTCGGAGCAATGAAATTTTGTCGGTCGGCGAGACGCGGGGTCGATGGATATGCATAAAGGAATCAGAACGCGCTAGCTGTTACTGGACGGCGCAGGAGGCCGTGCGACCGCGTTAGTGGGCTTTGGCCACGAGGTCTTCAAAATGGACGTCATTTTAGCGTTTATAAGGGCGATCCCTAGCGCAGCCGCAAGTCCTCTGGCGCTAATCGCCTACCTCGCAACCCTCGTCGCTTGGGCCATCATTGCGTATCGCGTGAACCGCTTTCGCGAACTGATGAAGCGCATCGAGCTACTCCCTGAAGGTGACCGGCTCGCCGCGATCAAAGCCGAAATAGGACGCGTAGATGTTCCGCGGGGGCTTACCGGCGAACAATACCTACGGATGCGAATCCACACCTTCATCTTTGTCGGTTTCCTTGCCCTCTGCGGTACCGTTGCGATGGTCGGCATTAAGGCGGCTTACGATGTCTACCAGCAGATGATCCGCGCCGATAACCTGACACGGGAGATTCTCGCTCCTCCCAACTCCGACTACATGAGCGCAATCAATACCTTGTCTAATGGCGCGCAAATAGTGGCCGAAGCGGCGGCCGAGCTACGACCGCCAATGAGCAAGGCCGAACTTGATGACCTTGTTAGCAGGCTCGCGCGGCAGCGCTTGAACGGCGAGCAGATCAGCCAGCAGCTCGCAGATCTCGCCGGAACGGGCCGTCTTAAGCGCGCCAATAGCGTTCTTGCCAGCGCTGCCGCACGGGCCGACGATGCCTACGGCAAGGTCGCTGCTTGCTTTCGGCTAGCGCAATGTCGTCCCGGCTTTGAAGCGGCCATGCTCTGCAAGGCTCTCCATGGCATGAAACGCTCGATTGACGCGATCAATGAGGCCGGCCGGAAAATTCCGGGCGTGAATTACAACATGTCGGGAACCGCACCTATGCTTGGCGGCGGCTCCATGGATGTAGATTTTTCAGCGATTGTGGCTGGCAACGTGGATTACCTCCTGTCCGCTTCGTGCGCCACGTAGCGGCAGACTGCACAGTGCGGGGACGATCTACCGCACGTTCTTTCTGCTTAGGGCGACGCAGGCCGAATATGTCGTCTACGCGTCCAAACGCGGCAACCAAGAGCAGAAGGTAAAGAAAGGGAGATGATTTATCAGCTGCGCCGAGTAATACAAGCTAGGTCGCCGAGCCGTCGAGAAGTATCCGTCGAACGCTTCAAAAATTATTTTCCTTCGATAGCAAAGCCGCAACTTTCGTGAGCTCTTTCTAGCGCGAGATACGCGGTCACGAATCCCGCGGACGCGACATCAATGTACTTATCGCTATCATGCGCTTGTATTGAAACTATCTTAGCCGGTTCGATCTGCGCAATGAGGCTCGGCCGCTTCGGAGTTCGAGGCTGGTCTAGCAGATGTGTCGGTCCGGAGTGCAGCTCAACGCGCTTGCCATCAACCAGCACATGGCCTCGATCGGCAAAGACCGAAATTATCAAGCTATGGAATGGCACATAGGGATTTCCGATGATGAAAGACAGCCTGAGCAGAGCTGCAAAATTTCCGCCGCTGACAGTCGTCCCCTGAATGTGCCAAGCGCCGGTCGCTCCGGGAAGCGGTTTCCTCAGCTCCTCAGATACACATTGATGAATAAGCTTCGAAACCTGCTCGCCAATTGCGGTTGAGCATGACAAATCTCGCGGGGAGCAAACTTCTAGAACTCTCTCTACAAAACACTGCGCTACCTTGTCGCGACTTCGGCAGTCCTTGTAGATTATTTCGGCCGAGCCGTCGGCAAATGCTGACGATGTCCAGAGCGCAGACAGGCAGATCAACAGGAGTTGTTTCATCGATTTTCGAGGGCTCCCCTCTCGACGTGTAAACAATTCCGATGTGCCGGCCACGCGCTCAGCTTGACAGAATAAACCGAAAGTTGCAACACTGTGACGTCCACTGCGGTGGCAGGTATATTATGAGGATTGTAGCGAGCGCTCTTGCCAACTGCGTTTTATTTGTTGGCTTACTTTTTTTCATGCTTCCTTCGTTAACGCGGGCCGAAAGCCCCCGCGATTGCACGCTCCCTAATGCTGAAGAGCCTGCCGTCCCGCAGACCCTGCGCGTTGCTCTTTATCCTTATACACCTGATCGGCTTGCTCTTTTTCACAAGATTGAATCGCTCTTCGAGTGTGAAAACCCTGGTGTAAACGTTGTGCTCGTTTCGTCGAGTAACGCGACTGACAAATATTACAATGATGACCCCACCAAGCAGGAAGGATTTCTCTACGTCGATGCAGATATCTATGAAATAGATACCATTCTGCTTTCGGATTTTATTGCCCGAGGCAAGATCGCGGCCATAGAGTTGCCGTTCAACGATTTCCTGCGTGAAAGTATAGAGGCGGTCACACGTAACGGTCAGACCTTTGCCGTGCCTCATTGGATGTGCGGCAACTTTCTGTTCTACCGCAAAACGGATACTGAACTAGCAGAGGTCAAGACATGGGGCGAACTCAGGACGTTATTGCACCGCCGCGGTCAATCTCTTTTTGTGGATCTAAAAGGCAAATCGACAATTGGTGAATGGTATTTCACCTCGCTTGTCTCGATTGTCGGAGTGGATGGTGCCCAAAGGCATATCGTGGAAGGTGAACCTATCAACGCTGATGCGGTTGATCGTCTACAGGATATGCTCGCCATGTGTCCCATTGGCTACTGCCGAAGCGACAAGCTGCATGACAAGGTAGGATTCTACGCGCGGACATTCGTACGGGGGCAGGCCTCTGCATTCGTTGGCTATTCTGAGTCTATTCACTATGGATTGCGTGAGTTCGTGGACGATTGCCTCTCTTCCTCAGGGTGTGTCCCAGAAGATGAAATTGCCGTGCGCGCGTTGCCGAGCTTTCGCGTTTCTGCCCCGGAGGCCGGTGTTGGTTGGGTCGATGCCTTGGCAATCGACGCAAGATTGTCTGGATTGAAGAAAGAGTTGGCACTGAAGTTTATTCGGCGTCTTGTTTCACAGGACGTGTACTTGTCCATTCTCACCCCTGAATGGCCTTATCCATCGCGGTATTTGTTGCCTGCTCGCGGCGGTTTCCAAGTTCCTGACGCTCCGTTGTATCCGGCGTTCATTGCTGCCCATGCAGGACGAAAGACCGGGTCCTTACCCGAACTGAATAAGAAACTTCGCTCACTTGCAAACAGATTGGATTGCCAGCTCCCCATAGATCGGGATGATGAGGAGGCGAAGGAGAAATGCCGCCTGAAATAGCACAGTAAAGGAGTATCAGGGTTTGGATGGAGCGCTGCGCGGGGCTTGAACCTGCAACCAGACCGTTATGAGCGGCAGACTATCGATCGCCTTCGTTGATTTTGCTGCATTTTCGTTTGAGTTCGATCGCGTTCGTTACGCTTTGATGAGGTCGTTTCTGGTGCGAAACTGGTGCGGCCGACGACAAGCCCCTCGCTGTCAGTGTGGCCGGGCCCGCACAAGTTTTGTGCGAATCGCGATCCATCGACCCAGCGGCCTAGTCAAAGCTGGCTAGTAAGGTAGTGATCGATGTGATCTTTCGACCACCACCGCCTCATGGCTTGCACCCGGATCTGACACGATCTTTAGAGGGAACTGGCCAACAGGTCGAGCGGACTCGATCGAAACATTTCCACCTGCTTTTGCGACCAATCCCTTCAGCCGATCGAACTCGCCGCACCAAATCGTTTCCATGTCCCGGTCACGGTTGGCATCACGAGGTTCGGCCGAACTGCCAATGCCCACGGCCCTAACCTGGAGAAGATCCGATTTCGATCCGCCCGAAAGCTCCACTCCATAGCCAGGATTGGCTGCTTTACGCAGAACGATCTTACCGTTCTGTACCCAAGCGGTCGCCATTCCCTCGGACACCTCGTACCCTAGGCTGGCGAGTCCCTCGAGCACAGCACGCCTGCGCTCTTCGGCCGCCATCGCCTTGAATTCTTCCTCAATGAGAAAGTCGGCTCGCTTGACGAGTTCTTGCTCGTCACTGGCCGAAGGTATCGCAAGCGCACTATCGATTTCGGCCAGCAGCGATGCCGCCTCCGGTGACTTCATCTCCGAGAGTTCAGCGCGTCGCTCGCGAAGCTGGTTCACCAGTCGTGTACGGGCTCGGCCATCCTTGACGGCCGTAGCCAGGTCCAACAGAAGACTATCCGCGATTAGCGATCTTCTCGCCGGTGGCTCTGCTTCCAGAGCCGCAACGTGGGCCGAAAATGGGCCGGAATCGATCCCAAGCCCGCGCAGCTCGCCGAGAAGGGCATCGACGCGCGCCAAGGCCGGATCCTCCATCTCCCGCGGTTGTCGGAAGAGCCACTCTTGCAACGTTTCGCGGCGCTCCCCAGCGCTGAGCTTGGCGGCAAGCTGCCGTTGCCGATCTGTCGTGGCATCTGGTGCCTCCTGAGAAGGAAGCAACATCAGCGCCTTGGCCATGGCCGCTTCCAGGCGCTCTGAAGATGCGGTCGATCCACTGAGCTCGCTTCGGATATCGGCGGGTATATCGACTTTCAGAACATGCAATCTATGCAGCAACGCCTCGGCTGCGGTTTTGGAACGTCTTAAATCGCGCTTCGAGCGGGCCACGATTTCGGCGGCCCTTTCGACCCGGCGTTCGGAGTCCGCTTGGAGGAAGGCGATCTCGCCCGCGACTTGTTTCTGTAATTCGACGAAGCGGTCGGCGTCGAGCAAGCGACGAAGCTCGTCCCGTCGCGCTGTGACCTTTTCGATGTCCTGCTGCTCGATCGTCCCATTGCGTCTACCGGCGGAAGCCCAGGTTTCTATCGCGGCGTCGAGCCGGGCGAGACTGCGACGACAGATGGCGATGATTTCGGCGCGGGTAACGATCCTGAATGCTTTGGGTCCGCTCATTGCAATTCTCCCCCACGGAGCGCGTTTTCTACGGCATTCTTGAGCCGCAGTCGTTCAGCGTCTCCGGCGTGAGTCCAAGCATACGACGAAACCCGGTGCACGTAAGGGACGGCTCTTCCCAACACCTTGGGACGCCAGATCTCGCGGGCGCGAGCCCTCTCCAGCAATCGATGGCGTGGTGCATCGCATTCCACGCCTATCGCGTAGAGACCGGTCCGGGGATCGGTCACCGCAAAATCGATGCTGAATGCGCCGCCGTCGCGGGCCCTGCTGGGCTTCCAGCCATTCGCCTCCAGGAAGGCTTCGACGGATTTGGTGAAACCGTCGTCCTCGTGATTGCCCTCTTCGTGATGGGCATGCTGTTCAGTCACCATCCTCTCCAAGAGAGTCTTGCCCGACTGTCCTAAGCCATCGGAGACGGTCCTGGCATATTCGAGGTAGCCTTGCAGATAGTCGCGTGGAACCCTGGGACCGCTCCGTCTCGTCAATAAATCCGATATCTCTGATATCGGCATGGACGTGACGATGACCACCTTCTCTCGGGCACGCGTTACAGCGACGTTTAGGCGCCGTTCGCCGCCTGCGTGCCCCAGCGCGCCGAAGCTCTTGCGGAAAGTGCCATGCTCGTTGCGACCGAATGTCGTCGAGAAGACGATGACGTCACGCTCGTCGCCTTGCACGTTCTCCACGTTCTTGACGAAGAAGCCCATATCCTCGCCATTCTCGGTACGCTCGCGCTCGCGCATCAATGCGTCGCGAAATGCCTCATCGTTCTCGGCACGATCTTCCAAAGCATCTTCGATGGCATCGGCCTGCTTGCGGTTGAACGTAACGACCCCGATCGATGGAGGTGAAGGATCATCCCAAAGCTCGGAGAGGTATTCCACGACATCGGCCGCTTCCTTCTGGTTCGTCTGGCTCTTGTACGTGCCCTCCGAACGGACCACTTCGATGGGCTTGAGCTTTCGAATGGTTTCTTCGGGATGGCGTACGGGGACGCTGAGGCCATTGGCGTAGAACGATGCGTTCGAGAAGGAAATGAGCTCCCGATACTTCGATCGGTAATGAACCTGCAGAGTACGGGTCCGGAGCACCGAACGGGCAAGCTGAAGAAGGTCGGGACAATCCTTAATCTCACGTCGATTCCAGGTCTCGGCGAACGCCTCGCGCTCCTCTTCTGTCGCCCCTTCTTCGGGTTCTTCACCGTCGAAGATCGCCGCTTCGTCGTTTTCGACCTTGCTCGCGAAGAAGGAGGTTGGTGGCATCTGCTTTTCGTCGCCGCTGACGACGACAAGCTTGCTCCGGAACAGGGATGGCAGGGCATATTCCACCGGCATCTGTGAAGCCTCGTCGAAAATGACGGTATCGAAGAGCCCGGCTCGAGGTTGCAGCACGCGGCTGGCGACGTCCGGCGTCATCAGCCAGACCGGGCGGAGAGCGAGGAGACCGAGCGGAACGGAGCGATCGATGAATTCGCGCAATCGCAGTGCTCTCGGGCCGCGCAGTCTTGTGATCGCATCCCATTCGGATGTCGGACGCACTTTTCCGGCATCTATACCTTGGACGAGAAGCTCTCTGTTGTAGTGCCGGATCTGCGTGTCGGCTTCCGCCAGTGACTTTACCTTCGTCTCGACCTCATTGCCGTCGAACAGTACGTCTGGATTTTGGGATTCCATGGAAGCTTTCCATTCCAGACGAGCCTCGCGCCCTATAGTGGCGCGAATACAGGAATCTAGGTCGTCAGACGGTAATTTCGACAACTCGGATTCCCTGGACCTGAGAATGGTGAAGATGGCACGCTCCTTGTCGTCGAGGCGCGCGGATCGAAGCCGGAATTCCTGGTAGTTGGTGAGCATCGGTAAGGCCTGCACGATCTGGGCAACGGCGCTCGCGTTCGAGCGTCCATTCTCTATCGCCGAGCGTCTCGATCCGAGCCAGAGTTCGTCGAAGTAGGTCCTGAGCCGGTTCAGCGAGGCGCGGCTTTCCTCTCTCGCCTCATGCCTTCGGAGCGCTCGATCGCCTCGTTCAAAGAATGAGGCGAGTTCTTCGATTCTTCCGGTCGCGACGGCTCTTTCGAGATCGGCCAGGCTCGGACACCGATCGATGAGCGAATTGTGACCGCTTAGTCCGGCGAGAAACGAATGAATGCTTTCGGCGAAATCGGCGAGCTTTCCAGGCGACACATCAAGATTGGGGGCTCGGCCGAAAAGGATCATAAAGTATTCCGCCAGTTCGCGTCTCGGTCCGCGCACGGCCAGCTCAAGCTCGGCCGCGTAATAAAGCGAGCTGACTCCATGGATATCTTGCGGGAGCTGCAATGATGAAAGGAAGCCTTGCACACGGCGCTTTCGCATCCAATGTAGCGGGTTCATCCATCGTAGGCCGCTTCCCGGCGAACGAACTCGGTCCGCGAGTTCCGCGATGGACCGCAACTCTTCCCCGTTCAAACCGACGAGCTTTGAGGAAAAGTTCGGTTTGTAGGATGGACCGTCGAGCGACGAGAATATCTCTTTGATCTGTAGTAACCCGTCGAGCACGTGCATAGCTTGCGAAGCCCCGCCATCCGCGCTCCGGAACAGCGGACGCAATCGAGCGAGATTCGAGCATACAGAAGCGCTAATAAAGCGCAGATCGTCCGCTTCGATGAGCCACGTCTGCAAGGCCATCGAATCCGATATTTTCAGGCAATCCGATGTCTCCACATCGGTCGCTTCGCGCCGTGCGTCCACCTCCAAAAACCCTTGCAGATGCAAGGCGAGGGCGGCTGCCGTTCCGCGATCGGGGTTGAACGGCTTGAGAGCGGAAAGGGGATTGTCCTCGAATTTGGCCGGCAGCCAGAATTTCGCCAATGGGCCGCAATTCTCTTCGATGCTCACGACGTCTGTGGGATGCAGATCCGAAAGTAAAGGTCGGAGTTCAGGAACATCGATGGGCTTCGGACTGCCTTCTTCGAGTTCCAATAGCTCGCCCAGTAGCGCCCGATATGACAATCCCGTCCGATCGTCCACGGAGTGAAGCGCAGTTTGGCGGCGATCCAGCTCTGCCTCCAGCGTCTCGATGCGCACCGCCAGTCGCTCGCGTTCTCGCTTCCAGGCCGGGGTCCTTCCGGGAGGCAGGTTGTGCAATGCTTGCACCTGCGAACGGACCGCACTGACGGTCGGCTCGCGATCGCGATTGACGTCGGTGATCATGACGAAGCGATCCGCCAGACGTTCCTTCTCTAAACGCTTCCGCACGACTTCGAGCGCGGCTTGCTTCTGGCAAACGACGAGGAGTGATTTTCCTGTGCCGATGGCGTCCGCCACCATATTGACAATCGTCTGGCTCTTGCCCGTGCCGGGCGGTCCTTCGATCACCAACCCCGGAGCCTGACGCGCTTCGATCACGGCCGCCTCCTGTGAAGGATCGCTGTCGGCAGTGAAGTATCGGTCGACCTCCTTCACTTGCGGCGATGAAGGCGTCACCTGCTGTTCGTTCAGACGCAGTGCGGCCTCGAGCGCCGTCGCCGTCGGCGGTGACCCTCGGAGCGTCTCGAGGTCTTTCATTACCGCTTGCCCCATGAACGCCAGATGGAAGAGCACGGCCGCCGGCACGAGCTGGCGCTCTTGCGAGCCCACTGTGACGTCCTTGCCAGGAAGAGCTACCAGTTCATTGCCGGCTGGCTGGGCCAACCGGCTAAAGGCATCCATTACCGCCTGGACGGACACGCTTGCATGGGTAAGAAGCTCGTTCGCCGCTTCCTGCCATCGTCTTGCTTCTGGGATACCTACAATACCTTCGAGGGCGGGATTGATGACGACGTGTTCGATCTCTGTATCGGGATTTCTTTCGCGTCCAAATCCCAGAGT
>JAHCKB010000143.1 GCA_026125985.1 Bradyrhizobium sp. | reverse complement strand
ACCATCGCCGAAGGCGAGGTGATGCAGTTGGCCGCCGCCAAGAACACTGCGACCACCGAGGACGAGTATCTCGCGGTCATCCGCGGCAAGACGGCGGAGCTGTTCGCTGCGGCATGTGAAGTGGGGCCCGTGATCGCCAACCGGCCGAAGGCGGAACAGACCGCCTGCCGCTCGGTCGGCATGAATCTCGGCATCGCCTTCCAGCTCGTCGACGACGTGCTGGATTATGGCGGCAAGGCCGCCAAGCTCGGCAAGAACATCGGCGACGATTTCCGCGAGGGCAAGATCACCCTGCCCGTCGTGCTGGCCTTCCGCCGCGGCAATGACAGCGAGCGCAAGTTCTGGGTCCGGGCGCTGGAACGCGGCGAGATCGGCGACAACGACCTCGATCACGCCATTGGACTGATGACCAAGCACCGCGCGCTGGAAGACACCATCAACCGCGCCCAGCACTATGGCGCGATGGCGGTCGACGCGCTGGCGCTGTTTCCGTCCTCTCCGATGAAGGGCGCGCTGGAACAGGTGGTGGCGTTCTGCCTGGCGCGATCGCATTGATCATAATATTCGGCGCATTCGAGGCGCTGCACGCGCGGCTGCTTCTTGATTGGTAAAATCTCTGAAATGGGGCATTGGCCGCTGGCTGTGAGGCCGGGATGAAGCACCGTGCGAGCACCAGGCCGGACTCTTTTGCCTTCTCCTGCCTGTCGTCACGATTTCTAGGATGCGTCGCTCAGATCGGAGATTGAAACCAAGAACAACACGACTATCAGAACGATAGAGATCGCAAGCGCCGCATGCATCAACCGCATTCGACGACGAGCAATCGCGACCCGCGCGGCGAGATCGTCGGGCAAAGAACCGAAATGATCGACGTAACCTGGAAACAGTTTGGCCAAATTGGGCGTCTGGAAATGGAACGCGAACCAGTAGTAGCTCTCATTACCGATGCGATCACCGAGCATTCTGTAGGCGGAATACGCATTCCAATGCCAAAACAATGCGATGAACACGGGAATTGACAGCGCACATACCAGTAGGAGCTTCGGTAGCGACACGTCCCCTCCAACCAGATGAACCACAGTCACCCGCATCGATTTTCGGTGACCAGATCTTCGGCTATCGCCATCACCGCGAGTCGCCTAGCTCAGCGTTCCCGCATGCACCCACCAGTCCGGGTGCTCACGCTGGATCTTTCGCGCGGCGTTCTGGGCTTCGTTCGCATTCGAGAAAATCGCAAAGCAGGTGCCGCCGGAGCCGGACATGCGCGCCAGTCGCACGCCCTTCGCGTCATTGAGCGCGGAGAGCACTTCGCCGATCAACGGCTCGACGCGAAGCGCCGGAGCTTCGAGGTCGTTGGCGCCGCCAGCCAGCGCCGCGATCCAGTCGTCGATCGAACCGCCCTGCTCCGGCCATGACGACTCCTCCATCATGACATCGGTGGCGCCGATCAACAGTTCGCCGTTGCGCAAGCCCAGCGCCGCAAACACGTCCTTGGTCGCAACCGGCACGCGCGGATTGACCATCACCGCCGGCATTTGCGGCGGATAGAGGGGCCTCAGCGTTTCGCCGACGCCGGTCATGTCGCAGGCGCGCGAGGCGAGGCACACCGGCACGTCGGCGCCGACCTCCAGTGCGACCTCCTGCAGGCGCTCGTCATCCAGCGAAAGATCGTTGAGGCGAGCCAGCAGGCGTAGCGCGGCCGCGGCGTCCGCCGAGCCGCCGCCGATGCCGGCTGCGACCGGCAACACCTTGTCGAGCACGAAGGCTCCGGCCTTCAGCTCCGGCACCACCTCGCCAAGCAGGCGCGCCGCCTTCAGCACCAGATTATCGGAGACCTCGCCGCAGGCGGTCGCCAGCGGACCGACCATTTTCAGCGTCAGTTCGGGCCCGGGCGTCAAAACGAGCTTGTCGGCACAATCGGCGAACGCCACCACGCTTTCGAGATCGTGATAGCCGTCGTCCCGTCGCCCGACCACCCGCAGGGTCAGGTTGACCTTGGCACGCCCTTCTTCGACCAGTCCCGACATCGGTCTTTTGCTCAGCCGCCCTTGCCGTCTTCTTTTTTCTTGTCGGCGGCGGCTGAAGAAGAAGAGGTGTCCTCCGGCAGGCCGTTGGCGATCTTGGCGTCGATCTTGGGAAGCTCTTCCGGCTCGGGCTTGAGGTCGCGCGCATGCTGCCACTGGAATTTGGCCTCCAGCGTCCGGCCGACGCGCCAATAGGCGTCGCCGAGATGGTCGTTGATGGTCGGATCTTCCGGCTTGAGATCGATGGCGCGCTCAAGATGCTTCACCGCATCCTCGAAATTGCCGATGCGGTAATAGGCCCAGCCGAGCGAGTCGACGATGTAACCGTCGTCGGGACGCTGATCGACGGCGCGCTTGATCATCTTCATGCCTTCGTCGAGATTGACGCCCTGGTCGATCCAGGAATAGCCGAGATAGTTCAGCACATGCGGCTGCTCGGGCTGCAACTCGAGGGCCTTGCGCATATCGGCTTCGGCCTTGGCCCACTGCTTGGAGCGTTCCTCGCAGATGCCGCGATAATAGTAGGTGACCCAGGCGTTCTTCTCGGGCGTCGCTGGCATGGCATCGATGCCCTTGGAATAGGTCAGCGCACAATCGGAGAACTTCTTGCGGCTGCGCTCGATATTGCCGAGCGCCATGATGGCCTCGACATCCTTCGGGGTCTGGTCGATCACCTCCTTGAGGATCTTGATGCCCTCCTCGCTGCGGTCCACCGCATCGAGATTGGTCGCGAGCTGAATCTGCGCATTACGCTTCAGCGGCGAACTTGCCGGCACGCGCTCATAGACCTTGATCGCCATCGCCGGTTTCTTCACGGACTCGTAGAGGTCGGCGAGCGACAGCAGCGCCAGCGGATGGTTGGGCGCCAGATACAGCGCGAGCTGCAGGTAGACCAGGGCCAAGTCCTCGCCGCCGCGTCGGGTCAGCGTCGCACCGATGCCGTACAACGCCTCTGCGGCGCCGGCCTGGGCGGAATCGACCAGCGGCGGCAGCTTCTTGCCGGCGCGGACTTCGCGCAGGCCTTCCTGAACGAGCGGATGCCGAGGCAGCTTCTTCTCGAAGGCCTCGTAGATAGCCGCGGCCGCCGCGCCATCCTTGTTGCGCGAGTTCCAGCGCGCATAGGCGTCGACCACGCGCAGCATCGAGTCGTCGAGCTTGTAGGCCCGCTCCAGCCGCGCGCCGCCGTCCTTTTCGCGATTCGCCAGCTCCAGGATCATCGCGGCGTGCAGATCCTTGAAGATCGGATACCATTCCGGACCGGTCAGCTTGTCGATATGGGCAACCGCAGCCTTGGTGTCACCCGCACCGGAACTTGCCCAGGCCGACAGCAACGTCGCCACAAGGTCCGTGATCGGCCCGCGGACCGACTGGTTGATGTTGAGCTGCGCGGTCGTGTATCTCTTCTGCTTGAGGTCGCGCACGCCGACCACGAGACGCGCCACGCGATTGGACTTGTCGTGCGCAAGAATGCGATCGGCGAGTTTGACCGCTTCGTCGATCTCGCCATCGGCGAGCGAGGAAATGAAGGCACGATCGAGCAGTTCGCTGTTCTTGGGATCCTTGCGCAGCGCCGAGCGGTAGAACGCCGCGGCCGAACCGGCATCCCTCTCCACGCTGGCGTGGCGTGCTGCGAGATAGCTGCCTGACCTGGTCATCGACTTCAGGTCGTTCTTGGTGGGAAACTCTGCCGAGTTGCCGGCCGGATGCTCGGGGGTCTGCGCCAACACATGGCCAGGCAGCGCCAGCGCAGAAACAGCGAGCGCGGCAATCGCCCAGCGACGAAAACGGGTGGAAAGCATCACGGTCTGCCTGACTCCAGGGTTTTCACGGCACATGCAATCAGCGCGGGCAGCCCCGACCCAGCGGCTTCTAAGGCCAGCGACAATGCCGCTTTTGGCGTTGAACCGCAAGGAAAAGCGCTGACAATTCAATTGGCACATCATCAGGCAACCGCCGATTTGGCCAGCTTTGCCTGCAAACGCTTGCAGTATGGCGGCATCGTGACCGGATACCGCCCGCAGCTCACGCAAAGGTGGTCACATCGCCTCGTAGTTCGGACCGCCGCCACCTTCCGGCGGGACCCATGTAATGTTGCCGTTAGGATCCTTCACGTCGCAGGTTTTGCAGTGGACGCAATTCTGCGCATTGATCTGGAAGCGCGGGCCTGAAGCCTCCTCGACCCACTCGTAGACCCCGGCGGGGCAGTAGCGGTTCGACGGACCGGCGAAGACATCGTGCTCCGACGTCTTCTGCAGGTTCATGTCGGCGACTTTGAGGTGAACCGGCTGGTCCTCCTCATGGTTGGTGTTGGACAGAAACACCGAGGACAGCTTGTCGAAAGAGAGCTTTCCGTCCGGCTTCGGGTAGGCGATCGGCCGGTGCTGTTTTGCCGGATCGAGCGCGCTGCGGTCGGGCTTGCCGTGCGACATCGTGCCGAACAGGGAAAAGCCGAACAGTGTATTGGTCCACATGTCGATGCCGCCGAGCCCGACGCCGAGGATGGTGCCGAACTTCGACCACAGCGGCTTGGCGTTGCGTACCTTGTACAGATCCTTGCCGACGGCGGAATCCCGCCAGGCATTCTCGTACTCGACGAGCTCGTCACCGGCGCGACCGGCGCCGAGCGCTGCCGCAACATGTTCGGCGGCAAGCATGCCTGTGCCCATGGCGTTGTGCACCCCCTTGATGCGCGGCACGTTGACGAAGCCAGCAGCACAGCCGACCAGCGCGCCGCCCGGGAAGCTCAATCGCGGCACCGACTGGTAGCCGCCCTCCGTGATGGCGCGTGCGCCATAGGCGAGCCGCTTGCCGCCCTCGAACACGGAACTGATCGAAGGATGGCCCTTGAAGCGCTGGAATTCGTCGAAGGGCGACAGATAGGGATCGTCGTAATTCAGATGCACGACGAAGCCGACCGCGACGCGATTGTCGTCGTAATGGTAAAGGAACGAGCCGCCGCCGGTCGAATTGTTGAGCGGCCATCCGAAGGAATGCTGGATCAATCCCTTCTGGTGCTTGGCCGGATCGATCTCCCAGACTTCCTTCAGGCCGATGCCGAATTTCGGCGGATCACTGTTCTTGTCGAGCCCGAATTTCGCGATGAGCTGCTTGGAGAGGCTGCCGCGCGCGCCTTCGGCAAACAGCGTGTACTTGCCGAGCAGTTCCATGCCGCGCGTATAAGAATCCTTGTGCGTACCGTCCCTGGCGATGCCCATGTCGCCGGTCGCAATCCCCTTCACCGCGCCCTTGTCGTCATAGAGGACTTCGGCCGCAGCAAACCCCGGATAGATCTCGACACCGAGCGCTTCGGCCTTCGGCCCCAGCCAGCGGCAGACGTTGCCCAGTGAGCCGACATAGCAGTGGTGGTTGTTCATCAACGGCGGCATGAGGAAGTTCGGCAGCCGCAGCGCGCCGACTTCGGTCATCCAGTAGAAGCGATCCTTCTTCACCTGGGTCTTGAGCGGACAATCCGGATCCTGACGCCAGTCGGGAATCAGCTTGTCCAGCGAGACCGGATCGATCACCGCGCCGGACAGGATATGCGCGCCGACCTCGGAACCCTTCTCGACAACGACCACGCTGAGATCGGGATTGAGCTGCTTGAGCCGGATCGCAGCGGAAAGGCCGGACGGCCCGGCGCCGACGATCACGACGTCGAATTCCATGGATTCGCGCGGGGGTAGCTCTTCGCTGCTCATGATCTGTCTCGTGATCTGCTCTCAGCCCGGCCGAGAAGCCGGGTCCGGTCAAGAACGTTTCCAAAGAGTGCCGTTGTTTCCGATTTTTGACGATAGGACAACCATGGAAATGCGTTTCGCATCGACGCAGGCCGGCATAGACTGGCCTCGAAGCCGCAAGCGAGCGCCATGATCCCCGAGCCGACCCCTACCGTGCAGCAATTGCTGGCCTTTTACCTCGAGGCCGGGGTCGATTGCGCACTCGGCGACGAGCCGGTCAACCGGTTGGCCGATCCCGAACTTGCACCCGAACCGCGCGCAACGGTGGTACACCAGCCGACCGTCCGTGCGGCGCCATTACCGCCGCCTGCCGCCCCGCCGCGCGCGGATGCGGCGGTCGCCCCCGATGTCGCAATCGCATCAGCCCGCGAAGCCGCACGAACAGCGCCGACGCTGGAAGCGCTGCGGCAGCTTCTGGAAAACTTCGAAGGCTGCGCGCTTCGGCACACCGCCACGCGGCTGGTGTTTGCCGACGGCAACTCGCAGGCGCGCGTGATGTTCGTCGGCGAGGCGCCGGGCCGCGACGAGGACATCGAGGGACTGCCCTTTGTAGGCCGTTCCGGCAAGCTTCTTGACCGCATGATCGCCGCGATCGGGCTTGACCGCAGCAAGGCCTACATTGCCAACGTCATTCCCTGGCGGCCGCCCGGCAATCGCACGCCGACGCCGCAGGAGACGCAGATCTGCCTGCCGTTCATCCAGCGTCAGATCGAACTCGTCAATCCGGACGTGCTGGTGACGCTCGGCAATCCCTCGACGCAGGCGCTGCTGCAGACCCGCGAAGGCATTATGCGCACGCGCGGCAAATGGATGGACTACGACACCGGCACGCGCACCATCCGCGCCATCGCCACCTTCCATCCGGCCTACCTGTTGCGCTCACCCGCCTACAAGCGGATGTCCTGGCAGGATCTGCGCGCGATCGCGAAGGCGTTGGAGCAAGCTTCGTAGGTCTTACGGATTCTTCGGCCGCACGATGGCCCAGCCGATGCGCAAGAGCGGCTGGCGGCCGTTGACATACCACTCGAACGCGCGCGGCACTTCCGGCACGAGGCCCGGAAAGCGCTTGGCGATGTCGGCAGGCACGGTGCCTGATGTGTCCGATGCCCGCCAGACCACGATGCCGCCGGTCTCGGCGAACTTTGCGGTGTTGAGCCAGGGCGTGCGCCGCGCGGTCGCATCGAGCAGCAGGTGCGGACGGCCGGTATCGAGCGCGACAAGGCTGGCGAATTGCGGATCGCCGGCAACCGCGCGCAGGCGCTGATTGGTGCGGCGTTCGAAATTTTCGCCGAAATAGCGCGCGATCTGTCGACCCGGCGCCGAGGTTGCGACCTCGGATGCGGTGGTCCAGGGCAGCAGCAGGGTGGTGCCGATGGTAACCGCCGCAGGTGCGATCACCGCGAGCGCCCAGACGGCGCGCAGCAACCGTTGTCGCCGGAGATGGACGAAGTCGCCGGTCGCCACGATCATGGCAAACCCCGTCATCATGAGCGCAATCGCGGCGCCACCGGTGACCTGGTCGAGATTGAACAGACCGGCAATCAGGCTTCCCGCAAGCGCAGGCGCAATGGCGAAGCAGTAGACGAACTGGCGCGCCAGCGGATCGACCGGCGGCCGGTAGATGATCGGCACCTCCTCGGAACCGCCGCCGAGAAAGCTGGAATTGAGGATGACAAGAAGAATGACAGCGGACACCGCGAGCAGCAGTCCGCCGAGCAGGTTGCCCCAATGCAGCGCCCGCATGCTCAACACGTCGAGCGCCGGCCATGCCGGCAGGCCGATCGCGTCGGCCCGGATCAGCCAGATCAGATAGGGCAGCGCCAGCACGCCGATCGCGATCAGCGCAAACAGCGGATCGAGCGACGTCAACGTGCGGCGGCCGCGCTCCGTCGCCAGCGCAAAGCCGGCGAGCAGCAGCAGCAACATCGGCGCGGCCATCGTGGTCAGCAGAAGCAGGCCCGCCTCGATCGACCAGGCAAACCACGCATTGCGGCGGTTCTGGCCGATCAGTTGCCATGAATGCAGCAGCAGCAGCGCCCATAACGGGCGTGCCAGCACGGATGGACCGAATTCCAGCCCCGGCGCGCCGAAGGCGGTGATCGTCACGGTCAGAAGCACCGCGAGCACCGCCTGCTGGCTGCCGACGATGCTGCGCGCCAGCAGATAGATCGTCCACAGCGTCGCCACGCCGCAGATCTGCGCCAGCAGATAGACGCCGAACATGTGGTTGCCCACGGCGCGATAAGCGATATCGGCGAGCCAGAACGCCAGCGGCGGCCCCATATCGGTGCCGACCTGATATTCGCGACCGAAGGCGAGCAGGGTCGCGAGATCTCCGGGCGGGCTGCGATAGAGCAGGATCGACACGACGAGCCACATCAGGGCCTGCAGCACGATCACGAGCCAGACCACGAGCCGCGGCCGCGCGCGGATCAGTTCGACAATCAGGGAGGTGAAACGCATCGAACGCCCGAAAATCCCAAAACCGGCATGGCTAACCGGTCGAACTTGTCCCTGACGTTTGATAAAGGCCGCTCGTCCCGGTGGCAACCGGCCGGGCTGGCGTCAGATTGTATCGGAAAGGACGACACTGGTTTCCGATTGCAGCGAAAAAAGGTCGCGGGGAACGGACGAAGGATGATGCTTTTCCCGCGCGGCGACGACCGGCGCAAAGAAACTGCGGTGGTGTACGGATGGACCGAGGCGGTCGAGCGCCTCCAGATGCTCCGGCACCGCATAGCCCTTGTGGGTCTCAAAGCCATAACCCGGACAATCTTCGGCGAGCGCACGCATCAACCGGTCGCGCGTGACCTTGGCGATGATGGATGCCGCTGCAATCGACTTGACCAGACCGTCGCCGCCGATGACGGCCTCGCAGTCACAAGAAGTGGCGAGACGATCGCGGCCGTCGACGAACACATGCTTCGGCGCCTCGGGGAGCGCCGCCACCGCGCGCGCCAGCGCCCACAGCGATGCACGCAGGATATTGTCGCGGTCGATCCGCGCCGGCGAGGCATAGGCCACGGCAAAGGACGAGGTGGCGCAGATCTTGTCGAACAGTTCCTCGCGCTCCTCGGCGGTGAGCTGCTTGGAATCGTCAATGCCCTTTGGAATCCGGTCCGGATCGAGAATCACGGCGGCGGCGACCACCGGTCCGGCCAGCGGACCGCGGCCGGCCTCATCGCAGCCGGCGACCGGCCAGATGCCGCGCTTGAGCAGCGCGCGCTCACGCCGGAAACTCGGCGGCGACGACGCGATCACCCCCTTGGCCGGCCTGGCCTCCCGGGTCTGGCTTGCCTTGGCTCTCCTGGCGGACTTTTCCCGAATCATGGCCGGGATCGTGCGCGGGCGTGACCGTCAGCGCAACCGGGAACCGTCCGCTACTCCCGCTATTCAGTCCGTCAGGGAACGCCTGACCGCCCGCCCCCGCCTAGAACAGGCTGAGCTGCTCCCCGTTGCGCTTCGGCTTCGCGAAGTGATCCGTCGTCAGCTTCGAGCGGCGCTTGTTGAGGCCGAGTTTCTCGCAGGCAATTTCGAAGCGGCGGCCGATCATCCAGGCCATCGGGCCCGTGCCCTTCATCCGCGTTCCCCATTGCGAATCGTAGTCGCGGCCGCCGCGCATGTCGCGGATCAGGGTGAAGACGTGGCGATAGCGGTCGGGATAATTCGCCATCAGCCATTCGCGGAAGAGATCGCGCACCTCCATCGGCAGCCGCAGCAGGATGTAGCTCGCCTCCTTCGCGCCGGCATGTGCCGCCGCATCGAGGATGCGCTCGATCTCGGAATCGTTCAGCGCAGGGATAACCGGCGCCACCATCACGGTGGCGGGAATGCCGGCTTCGGCAAGCCGCCGGATCGCCTCCAGCCGCTTCGGCGGCGTGGACGCCCGCGGCTCCATGGTGCGCGCCAGTTGCGGATCAAGCGTCGTCACCGACAGCGCGACCTTCGCAAGGTTGCGCTTCGCCATCCGCGCGAGAATATCGATATCGCGCGTCACCAGCGCCGACTTGGTCACGATGCCGACGGGATGACCGGCCCGCTCGAGCACTTCCAGAATGCCGCGCATGACCTTCATTTCGCGCTCGATCGGCTGGTAGGGATCGGTGTTGGTGCCGATCGCGATCATCCGCGGTTCGTAACCCGGCGCCGCCAGCTCCTTCTCCAGCAGGGCCGGAGCATCCGGCTTGACCAGCAGCTTCGATTCGAAATCGAGGCCCGGCGAAAGGCCGACATAGGCATGGGTCGGCCGCGCAAAGCAGTAGACGCAGCCATGCTCGCAACCGCGATAGGGATTGATGGAACGGTCGAAGCCGATATCGGGCGAGTCGTTGCGGGCGATGACCTTGCGCGAGGTGTCGATCGAGACGGTCGTCTTGAACGGTGGCAGCTCTTCGAGGCTCTGCCATCCGTCGTCGAAGGCAACCCGCGCCTCGGCCTCATAGCGTCCCGACGCATTGGATTGCGCGCCACGACCGCGACGCCGCTCACGGTCGATGGCGACCGCAAGCTGGGGAAAGGGAGTCGCACCCGCCGGGTCGGAGGGCAATTCCACCGGCGGGTGCTTGAGGGCATGAGAGGATGCTCGGCTCATGCAGCCAAGATAGCACCAAATGAGAACAAATCAAGAACATAGAATCCGATTTCGCAAAACAACCCCATGCACCGTACCGCAAGATTCTGCACTGCAACGGCTGTGCGGATTGCGACAAGATGATAACAAGATTGCGCTTTTCGACCAGACCGAGCCAATGAAGCCTCGAAGTTCATGCTGAGTGTCATCATCCCCACCGAAGGGGTCGAACATCCCGCGGTCGCCACGCTCGCCACCCTCGTGCCGGGCGCCGCCGCCGGTGTGGTCAGCGAAGTGCTGCTGGTCGACCGCGGCGGATCCGATGTGATCGAGCGGGTGGCCGACGTCGCCGGCTGCCGCTACCTCGCCGCCGAGGGAACCCGCGCCGCAGCGCTTGACGTCGGCGCGCGCGCAGCCCGCGCACCCTGGCTGATGTTCCTGCATGCCGGCGCCGTGCTCGATCCCGGCTGGATCGAGGAGACCACCCAGTTCATCAACACCGTCGCCGGCAGCGGCAGGCCGCGCGCCGCCGTGTTCCGCTATGCCCGCTCCCCCTATGCCGACAGGCGACTGCGCGACGGCTTCAAGGCCATCGCCCGCATGATCTCCGGCCCCTCGGCGGAACAGGGCCTTCTGATCGCCCACGACCACTATGACCGCCTCGGCGGCTACCGGGCCGACGCCCGGCGCTCCGAGGCGCGCCTGCTGCGCCAGCTCGGCCGTTCCTCGCGAACGCTGCTGCGCAGCCGGATCATGGTGGTGGCCTGACCGGCTGATTTCCCAAGGCGGAAGCCCCCGGGGCGTTGCGCGGGGACTTGCAATTAATTTGATTCCGTCAAATAATTATTTGATGATATCAAATGAGATCGCCCTTACCGAACAGATCGCCGCGGTCCGCGGCTTCAGCCGCTTCTATACCCGCAAGCTCGGCATCATCGAGCCCAGGCTGCTGCACAGCCCCTTCAGCCTGCAGGAAGCGCGCATCATCTACGAGATCGCGCATCGCCCTGGCTGCACCGCCACCGACCTCACCCGCGAGCTCGGCCTCGATCCCGGCTTCCTGAGCCGGACCCTGCAGGGATTGCAGCGCCGCCAGATCGTGACGCGAAAGCCTTCGAAGGCCGATGGCCGCGTCTACGAGCTCTCGCTTACCGCCAAGGGTCGCACCGCCTCGGCGGAACTCGAACGCCGCTCGCGCGAGGAGGTCGGCCGATTGCT
>JAHCKB010000142.1 GCA_026125985.1 Bradyrhizobium sp. | reverse complement strand
AGACCGCCCGCATCCTCGGCTTTCCAACCTATGCCGCTTACCGGCTCGAGGATTCCATGGCCAAGACGCCCGATGCCGTGCGCGATCTCCTGACGCGGGTCTGGAAGCCGGCTCGCGCCCGTGCGCTGGCCGATCGCGACGCGCTGCAGCACCTGATCGCGGCGGAAGGCGGCAATTTCGCGCTCGCCCCCTGGGACTGGCGCTACTATGCCGAGAAGCTGCGGCAGGCCAAAGCCAATTTCGACGATGCGGCGATCAAGCCCTATCTGGTGCTCGACCACATGATCGAGGCCGCTTTTGACTGTGCGACCCGGTTGTTCGGCATCACCTTCACCGAGCGCAAGGACATTCCGGTCTGGCACCCGGACGTGCGGGTCTGGGAGGTCAGGGATCGCGAGGGCCGGCACAAGGCGCTGTTCTACGGCGACTACTTCGCGCGCCCCTCCAAGCGCTCGGGTGCCTGGATGACTTCGCTGCGCGACCAGCAGAAGCTCGACGGCGCCGTTGCGCCGCTCATCATCAACGTCTGCAATTTCGCCAAGGGGGCCGACGGTGCGCCGTCGCTGCTCTCGCCGGACGACGCCCGCACCCTGTTTCACGAACTGGGCCACGGCCTGCACGGAATGCTATCGGACGTGACCTATCCCTCGCTGTCGGGCACCTCGGTGTTCACCGACTTCGTCGAACTGCCCTCGCAGCTCTACGAGCACTGGCAGGAGCGGCCCGAGGTGCTGCAGCGCTTCGCAAGGCACTACCAGACCGGCGAGCCGCTGCCGGACGACTTGTTGAAGCGCTTCCTCGCCGCGCGCAAGTTCAATCAGGGTTTTGCCACCGTGGAGTTTGTCTCGTCGGCGCTGATCGACCTCGAATTCCACACCCAGCCGGCGTCTGCGAGCCACGACGTCCGCGCCTTCGAGCAGGCGGAACTGGAGAAGATCGGCATGCCCGCCGAAATCGTGCTGCGGCACCGGCCGACCCAGTTCGGCCACATCTTCTCCGGCGACCATTATGCCTCCGGCTATTACAGCTACATGTGGTCGGAGGTGATGGACGCTGACGCCTTCGGCGCCTTCGAAGAGGCCGGCGACATTTTCGATCCCGCCACCGCGAAGCGGTTGCATGACGATATTTATTCTTCCGGCGGCTCGCGCGATCCGGAGGAAGCCTATATTGCGTTCAGGGGTCGCGAGCCGGAGCCCGACGCGCTGTTGCGCCGGCGAGGGCTTCTGGACGAAGCGGAGGCCGCCTGACGTGAAAACCGCGATCTATCGACTGCTGACCATGCTCGCTCTGGCGGGCGGCGTCGCGTCCGGCGCAAGCCAGGCTCAGGCCCACCCGCATGTCTGGATCACCGCGGCGAGCGAACTCATCTATGCGGCGGACGGTTCGATTACCGGCGTGCGCCACGCCTGGACCTTCGACGACATGTTTTCGACTTACGCACTTCAGGGTATCGAGACCAAGACCAAAGGCGTCTACAGCCGCGAAGAGCTCGAACCGCTGGCCAAGGTCAATGTCGAGAACCTGAAGGAGTTCGGCTTCTTCACCTTCGCCAAGGCTGACGGCAAGAAGCAGAAATTCCTGGAACCGGTCGACTATTTCCTGGAGTACAAGGACTCCGCGCTGACGCTGCACTTCACATTGCCGCTGAAAGTCCCGGTGAAGCCGAAACAGCTTGCGCTGGATGTGTTCGATCCGGCCTTCTTCATCGATTTCAAGTTCGAGGATAAGGACCCGATCAGGCTCGTCGGCGCGCCCGCTTCCTGCCAGGTGCAATTCCAGCGCCCGGGCGAAGCGGACGTGAAGAAGCTGACGGAGGAGATGGTGGCGAGCGGCGATAACGCCAATTACGGCGCAATGTACGCCAACAAGATCTCCGTGAATTGCCAGTGAGCACAGGGTCGGGCCTCGCGCGTCTGCTGGCGATCTTCGCCGTCGCGTTGTGCGCGATGACGGCCGTTGACGGCCTCGTGCATGCGGTGATGGCGCAAAATCCGTTCGGCGCTCCTCGGCCCGCGGCACAGCCGCAGGCTGGCGGCATCTTTGGCTGGATCCTCGCCAAGCAGTCCGAATTCTACCGGGACATGTCCGCCACCATCCGCGCCGCCAAGTCCGACGGCTCGGCGGTTTGGACACTGCTCGCGATCTCCTTCGCTTACGGGATATTTCACGCCGCCGGCCCCGGCCATGGCAAGGCGGTGATCTCGTCCTATCTGGTCGCCAACCAGGAAACGGCCCGGCGCGGCATCGTGCTGTCCTTTGTGTCAGCGCTGCTGCAGGCGCTTGTTGCCGTGGTGCTGGTCGGCGTCAGCGCCTGGCTGCTCAACGCCACCGCGAAAACCATGTGCGGGGCGGAGAAAGCGATCGAGATCGCGAGCTACGGCCTGATCGCGGCCTTTGGCGCTCGCCTGGTCTGGACCAAGGGCGGCGGCTTCATTCGCGCGCTGCGAGCTCCACATGCCGAACCGGCGCTGGCCGCGGCGCATCACGATCACGGTCATGGTCACGACCACGGCCATCACCACCACGACCACCAACACCACGGCCATGGCCACGTTCATGACGAGCACTGCGGTCATTCCCATGGACCGACGCCGGATCAACTCGCGGGCCCCGGCGGTTGGCGGCGCGGGCTGGGCGCCATCATCGCAGTGGGCCTGCGTCCCTGTTCGGGTGCGATCCTGGTGCTGGTGTTCGCGCTGGCGCAGGGCCTGTTCTGGGCGGGCATCGTCGCGACCTTCGTCATGGGCCTCGGCACCGCCATCACCGTGGCCACCATCGCGGTCGTGGCCGTCTCCGCCAAGGATATCGCGCGGCGGCTATCAGCCGGTCGCGAAGGCGGCGGCGCACTGGTCATGCGCGGCATCGAGTTCGGCGCGGCCGGCCTCGTTCTCCTGTTCGGTCTGGGTCTGTTGTTCGGCTATCTCGCCGCCGAGCGGGTGACCTGCCTCTGAAGCGAAAGTGGCTCGACGGTTTGCCGTTGCATCGGAATTTCCGCCCTTGCTGACCCGCGTACGACAAACCGGGCGATTGGTTTCAACTTCAAAATGCGCCGAGATGTCGCGGAGGTTATTGCCGCGGTCGATCGCAGAACTCGCGCTTTCGTGATCGACGAAGATCTATCGAAGCTGTTTCGTTGCAATGCCTTACAGGAAGTTCGATATTGGTCGAAGGCTGTGCCGCTGCCATCCCGGCAACCTGCTTGAAAGGAACTCCTGAGGCGTAGCGCCAGCGCAACAGTATTCTACCTGAGAATGTGTAGATGATCTCCCTATTGGGGCGCTCCATCCAATCAAGGAAATAGAGATGAAGCGTATTTTACTCGGCACGGCCGCGACAGCCGTACTGTGTTTGTCGATGCCTGCCTTCGCGGCCGATCTTCCGGCCCGCATCACCAAGGCTCCGCCTGCGGTGGTATCTCCGGCCTACAACTGGTCCGGCTTCTATGTCGGCGTCACCGCCGGCTACACGTTCGGGGAAGATGACAACGTCTCTACGTCCGGACAGGCTCTGGCAAACATAAACAACGTCGCAGGGGGCGCTCGCCCCGGATCTGTTCACCACGAGCGTGACGGATTCATCGGTGGCGGCCAGATGGGCTACAATTGGCAGGTTGGCCCGAACTGGGTGTTCGGTCTCGAAACGGACATCTCCTACGCCGACGTTCGCAGGAATACGACCGTGGTGACGGCGCCGCTGCCGCCCGGCGTTGGCTCCCTCAACAATACCTTCCGCACCCGCATGGATTATCTGGGCACCGTGCGCGGCCGTGTCGGCTATGCCTGGGACAAGACCCTGCTCTATGCCACCGGCGGTCTTGCCTACGCTGACATCGAGAACACCGTCAATTTCTTCGGCCCGGCCGGTCAGCTTCAGTTTACCGGCAGCGACCGGCGAACCGAGGTTGGCTACACCGTTGGTGCCGGCATCGAACACGCATTCGCGCCGAACTGGACGGTCAAGGCCGAGTACCTCTTCTACGATCTGAGGGACCACACGGTGAACGTCGCCGTCATTCCCGGCAGCGGCGGTGGCGGAACTGGCTACAACAGCCGGTTCGAGAATGACGGCCACATCGTGCGCGCGGGCCTGAACTACAAGTTCGACGGAACCGGCATGCGCTGACGAGCCGGCCTCAAGCACCGAGAGGGAAGCCCGGCCGTCGTGCCGGGCTTTTTCATTTCCGAGTTGGTGAAATTCAGGTCGGCAAATAGTGGCGAAGCGCCGGCATGAAGAAGATCGCGACATTGATCGCAAAGCCGAGAGTCCACAGGATAGAGCGCAGCGTCGGGCGATTGCCGAGATAGGTGAAGACGTAGGCGATCCGCACGATCACGAACAGCACGGCGAGTTCGTCGATCAGCCGTTGCGGGCCGAGGCGGAATTCCGCGAGCAGCACGGCGGCCGCAAAGAACGGAAACGCTTCGATCCCGTTCTGATGCGCGGCCAGCGCTCGGGCGCGGATCGGGTCGCGGTAGAAATCCGGATCGCGCGGCTTGGCATTGTCGAAAGCGCGGCCCCCGGCCCCCTTGGCCGCTATGATTGTGAGCAAGTAGAGCATCAGCGTTGCGAAAACGCACCATTCGGCGATCGTCATGGCTCCCCCGACGCGCGACTATGCTGCGACAGTAGCGAAGGCCTGCTTGCCTTGACAAGGATGGCACAACGCGCGAATCGGAAGATCATGAGCGTGATTGTACCTCCCGGAAATGCCGGCGCGGCGCCGGCGACCAGGCCGGAGCGTGTCGGCGTGCTGCTGATCAATCTCGGCACGCCCGATGCCTGCGACGCCGGGAGCGTGCGCGTCTATCTGAAGGAATTCCTTTCCGATCCCCGCGTCATCGAGGATCAGGGACTGCTCTGGAAGGTCATCCTCAACGGCATCATCCTGCGCGTTCGGCCGGCGCGGAAGGCGCTCGACTACAAGAAGATCTGGAACTTCGAAAAGGACGAGTCGCCGCTGAAGACCATCACGCGCTCGCAGGCGGAAAAGCTCGCCACCGGGATCGCTGATCGGCAGCATGTCGTGGTCGACTGGGCGATGCGTTACGGCAACCCGTCGATCCGTTCGCGCATCGAGGCGCTGGCCGTGCAGGGGTGCAGCCGGCTCCTTGTGGTGCCACTCTATCCGCAATATTCGGCGGCCACCTCGGCGACCGTCTGCGACGAGGTATTTCGCGTGCTCGCCGACATGCGGGCGCAGCCTTCCTTGCGGGTGAGCCCGCCCTACTATGATGAGCCCGACTACATCGAGGCGCTCGCGGTCTCGATCGAGACGCATCTGGCGGCGCTGCCGTTCCAGCCGGAACTGATCGTCGCCTCCTTCCACGGCATGCCGCAGAAATATGTCGACGCCGGCGATCCCTATCGCGAACAGTGCGTCGCGACCACCGAGGCGTTGCGCAGGCGCCTCGGGCTCGATGCGTCGAAGCTGCTGCTCACCTTCCAGTCGCGCTTCGGCAATGACGAGTGGCTGCAGCCCTACACAGACAAGACGATCGAGGAGCTGGCGAAGAAGGGCGTCAAGCGGCTGGCCGTGGTCACGCCCGGTTTTGCCGCCGATTGCCTGGAGACGCTGGAAGAAATCGCGCAGGAGAACGCCGAGATCTTCCGCCACAATGGCGGCGAGCAGTTCTCCGCCATCCCCTGCCTGAACGACAGCGATGGCGGCATGGACGTCATCCGCCAGATCGTGCTGCGCGAGCTGCAGGGGTGGATTTGAGGCGCCGGAGGTCGATGCAGCTGCATTCAGCCGCGTCCGACGGGGTTACCGTTAGCGAATTACACGGCGTGAGAGTACGTTTTCCCCAGGCAGATTGACCACCTGTACCCGCTTGCAGCCAGATACATCTGGCGCGCGCGAAAAACCCTCCATACCTATATCTTCAACGACAGCCGGCTGAACCGGCGCCGCCCATCAGCAGACAGAAAGGCGACGGCCTTCGCTGCGCGGCGACTGACGGGAAAATGGTGCGGGCAGGTCTCCCGCGTTGGAGGATTTATGAGCGGTTTCGAAATCTTTGCGATAGCACTTGTCCTTCTGGGTATTTTCACCGTGTTCGCCGGTGTGAAAACCGTGCCGCAGGGCTATGACTGGACCATCGAGCGGTTCGGCAAGTACACCCGCACGCTGTCCCCCGGGCTCAATCTGATTATCCCGATCTTCGACCGGATCGGTCACAAGGTGAATGTGATGGAGCAGGCGGTCGACGTGCCGCAGCAGGAGGTTATCACCAAGGACAACGCCACCGTCACCGTGGACGGACTCGCCTTCTATCAGGTGTTCGACGCGGCCAAGGCGAGCTACGAGGTCGCGCATCTCGATCAGGCGATCATCAAGCTGACCATGACCAATATCCGCTCGGTGATGGGTGCGATGGATCTCGACCAGATGCTGTCGCATCGCGACGAGATCAACGAGCGGCTGCTGCGCGTAGTCGACGCGGCCGTGTCGCCGTGGGGCGTCAAGGTCAACCGCATCGAGATCAAGGACATCGTGCCGCCGGCGAATCTCGTCGCCTCGATGAGCAAGCAGATGCAGGCCGAGCGCGAGAAGCGCGCGGAAATTCTCACCGCCGAGGGCCAGCGGCAGGCGGCGATCCTGCGCGCCGAGGGCGAGAAGCAGGCGCAGATTCTGGAAGCCGAAGGACGTCGCGAGGCGGCGTTCCGCGATGCCGAGGGCCGCGAGCGTCTGGCGCAAGCCGAGGCCAAGGCGACCGAGATGGTCTCCGAATCCATCGCCAAGGGTGACGTCGCCGCGCTCAACTATTTCATCGCCGACAAGTACATCAAGGCGTTCGGCCAGCTCGCCGAATCGCCGAACCAGAAGGTGCTGATGCTGCCGATCGAGACGACCGGCGTGCTCGGTTCGCTGGCCGGCATCGGCGAAATCGCCCGCGCCACCTTCGGCGAGAGCGCGGCATCGGCGACGGCAGCCGCGCGCCGCGGCGGATCGGTGCCGAGCAGCGGCGCAACTCCATCGCCCCCGCCGCTGCAGCGCTGATCTTGTACGTCCCGGGATTTAGAAAGGTCTTCTCATGCAGGATCTATTCAATGCACTCGGCACCTGGAACTGGCTGATCCTCGGCATCACCCTGATGCTGCTTGAGCTGGCCGCGCCCGGCGTGTTCCTGTTCTGGCTCGGGCTTTCGGCATTCGTGGTCGGGCTGGCCTCGTTTGCGTTCAGCCCGTCCTGGCAGGCGCAGCTCATCATGTTCGCAGTGTTCACCGTCGCGGCGGTGCCGCTGTGGCGGCGCTTTGCGCTGAAGTCGAGGGGGGCGAGCGAGAGTAACCCGTTCCTCAACCGCCGCACCGACGCGCTGGTCGGCCGCGAATTCACGCTGGAGAAGCCGATCGTCGATGGCTCGGGCACGGTGAGGATCGACGACACCATCTGGCGCGTCGCCGGCCCCGATGCGCCGGCCGGCAGCCGTGTCCGTGTTGTCAAGGCTGATGGCGCGAGCCTGACTGTGGCGATCGCGTAGAGATCACCCGCTCCCCCTGCCAAAATTGGTGTTCCAGGCTCTTACGAGATTGGGGAACCTTTTTTGCTGCAATGGGTTATCTCGACATGGAGTACGAGAACCGAATGAAGCCCGCGGTGTCCAAGACGGAGCGGGAAAAGAGACTTGAGCAGCGGCGTATCGACGCTCACGAAGCAATGGAGGAGCATCGTCGGGCCGAGGCTGCATTTCGCGCCAACTATGAACGCCTCAAGGCAGAACGTGTTGCTAGAGAGGCGCAGCGGCCTTCCTGAAGGCAGGAACACCCAAGCCTCTCGTCACGTTCAGGCGTGCCTCGCCCAGCGCTCCGCAAAACGGTTCAGCGGCGCGAAATTTTCCGTCAGTTCCTTGCCCAGCGCAGTGAGCCGGTAGCCATCGCCGGGCTCCAGCTCGACCAGTCCGGCCTCCCTGAGTTCCGTCAGCCGCGCTTGCATGATCGTGGGCGAGGCCTCGTCGCAGGCTGTGCGCAGCGCCCGCGAGGTCAGAGAGCGGTCCTCGCGCAGCTCCCAGACGATGCGTAGCGTCCAGCGCCGGCCCAGCAAATCCAGCAGCGCCATGATCGGGCGCCCCGTACGGGAGCCGCGAACGGCGGTTTTCTTCATGGCAGGCATGACGAGGCTTCCTTGCTGGTTGCTACATATAGTGTAGCGTGCTGCTACAGTATATGTAGCAAAGGGAGTTCGTCATGTCACGCATCGCGCCGCTGTCGCCGCCTTATGCGCCGGAAATTCAGGAGCAATTCGACCGCATCATGCGCGGCGCGCCGCCGCTCATGCTGTTCCGCGTCATGGCCGGAAAGAGCCGCGCCTGGGAGAAATTCCGCGGCGGCAGCCTGCTCGATCGCGGGCCGCTCACCTTGCGCGAGCGCGAGATCGTCATCGACCGCACCTGCGCGCTGAACAAATGCGAATATGAATGGGGTGTCCACGTCACGGCTTTCGGCGACGCCGCGCATCTCACCAGTGAGCAGGTTCGCGCCACGGTGCTGGGTGAATCGGATGCGTCCTGCTGGTCCGAGGCCGAGCGGGCCATGCTGGCCGCCGTCGACGCACTGCATCGCCGCGCGACCCTGAGCGAGGCCGAGTTCGCAGCGCTCAAGGCTCATTACGACGAGACGAAGATTGTCGAGATCATCCAGCTCTGCGGCTTCTATCGCACGGTCTCATACCTCGCCAACAGCCTGGCGCTGCCGCTGGAGCCGAACGCGGCGCGGTTTCCGCAGTAACCGTCATTGCGAGGAGCGATAGCGACGAAGCAATCCATCTCGCGGAGACATGGATTGCTTCGCTTCGCTCGCAATGACGGAAGAAGAGCGATCTACGCCACGCCCGCGCGCAGGAGATCGTGCAGGTGAATGATGCCGACCGGCCTTTCGGCGTCAGTCACGATCAGCGTGCTGATCTTGGACGACATCAGCTTCAGCGCTTCGCTGGCGAGCGAATTGCTGGCGATGGTCTTTGGGTTCCTTGTCATGACGTCGTCGACCAGGGCGTCCGCGAGGTCCGGGCGAATGTTCCGGCGCAGATCGCCGTCGGTGATGATCCCGGCGACATGGCCGCGCGCATCGACGATGGCGACGCAGCCGAACCCCTTGGCCGACATTTCGACCACGGCTTCGGACATTTTCGTGCCGAGCGGCTTGAGCGGTATGGCCTCGCCGGTGTGCATCAGGTCGCTGGTGTGCTTGAGCATCGCACCGAGCTTGCCGCCGGGGTGGAAGTTGGCGAATTCGAGCGCGGTGAAGCCGCGGCCTTCCAGGAGCGCGATCGCAAGCGCATCGCCGATCGCCGCCTGCATCAGCGTGGAGGTAGTCGGCGCCAGATTGTGCGGGCAGGCCTCGCGTACCTTCGGCAGCTCGAGCACGATCCTGGCGGCCAAGCCCAGAGAGGATTCCACGTTCGAGGTGACCGCGATCATCGGGATGGCAAAGCGTGCCGAGTAGTTGACGAGGTTCTTCATCTCCGGCTGCTCGCCGGACCATGACAGTGCCAAGATCACGTCATCCGGCGTGATCATGCCGAGGTCGCCATGGCTTGCCTCCGCGGCGTGCACGAAGAAGGCGGGTGTGCCGGTGGAGGCGAGCGTCGCCGCGATCTTGCGCCCGATATGGCCCGACTTGCCGAGCCCGGTGACGATGACGCGGCCCCTGGCCTGCCGGATCAGTTCGACCGCCTCGACAAAGAGCACGCCCAGCGGGCCGCGTAGCGCGGCGGACAGCGCCGCCATGCCGCTGGTGCCGGCATCGAGCGTACGGAGCGCCGATTGCACGGCGTCGGGGGATGCGTCCTGCATCAGCGATTTCGGATTGGCCATGCCGGGTTCTTAGCACGGCAGGAGCGGGGAGGGCGACGCACGCGGGCGATCCTCAACGGCCCATTAACCATAATTGTTTTAACTCCATTAACGACGTTTTCGCGGGTCCCGCGCGGGCGTCGCATAAGTATATGATTTGGTTGGAGTATTTCCATCGTGCGGTCGGGTCCAGCAACGGGCCGGAACAGGCGCGTGAGCCCTTCTCGCGCGCTGTTGCCATGCCTTGCGCTGACCGCGCTGTTTCCCGCTTTTGCCGAGGCGCAGACGCTGACGCCGGAAATGCTGCGCCCGGTGCGCGGCGGCTTCGTGTCGCCGGACGATCTGCCGCTGCGCCGGACGGCGCCGGAACGCCCCGCTGAGCGCGTGGCCGATCCGTCCGGCGATCCCCGCCTGCGAACGCAGGACGCGCCCGCACCCTCGCGTGTGGGCCAGATCCCGACCTCGGGCCTGCCGGCCGCCAACGGCGCCGGCGATACCGGCTACGACTCGCTGAATCGCAAGCGCAAGAAGCCGAAATACTATCCCGGCCAGGCCAGGCCGAAACCGCCGGCCGGCCCCGGCAGCCAGCCGCCGCCGCTGGTCACGCCGGTCGTGCAGGGTCGTGCGCGCCTCGCTCCGCCGCCCTCCGAGAAGGCCAACAAGACGCCGCTGCCGCCCGCGATGGCCGGCACCGTCTCGGGCCAGCCCGTGCGCAAGCGCCTTCCGATCGATCCCGATCCGTTCGGCGCGGTCGGCGATTACGCCGGCAGTTTCCTGATCAAGGGCGCGGTCGAGCTCTCGACCGGCCACGACACCAATCCCGCCCGGCTTGGCGTGCCGCAGAGCTCGCCGTTCTACGTTATCGCGCCGGAATTTCTCGCCGTCTCCAACTGGGAGCGTCATGCCGTGGTCGCCGACCTGCGCGGCAGCTTCACCGGCTACGGCAATAACCTCACGCCCAACGCGGACGGCACGCCGCTGTCCGCGCCGCTCGTGCTCGACCGGCCGGGCTTCAACGGCCATATCGACGGCCGCCTCGACGTGTCGCGCGACACCCACCTCACCGCGCAGGGGCGCCTGCTTGTGGCGACCGACAACCCCGGCAGCCCGAACGTGCAGGCCGGCCTCGAGCGCTATCCGATCTACACTACCGTCGGCTCGACGCTGGGCTTCGACCAGAGTTTCAATCGCCTGCAGGTGTCCGGCGGCGCCACGGTCGACCGCACCGACTATCAGTGGTCGAAGCTCACCGACGGCACCAGGACCTCCAACGACGACCGCAACTTCACCCAGTATGGCGGCGTCGGCCGCGTCTCCTATGAAGTGATGCCGGGGCTGAAGCCTTTCGGCGAAGTGCAGGCGGATCGGCGCGTGCACGATCTTGCTCTCGACCGCAACGGCTTTGCCCGCGACTCCACCGGCGGCTACCTCAAGGCCGGCACCTCCTTCGAGTTTTCGCGCCTCCTGACCGGCGAGATCGCGGTCGGTTGGGCCGAACGCAGCTACGTCGACACCCGCCTGCCGCGCCTGCAGGGCCTGCTCACCACGGCCTCGCTGGTGTGGACGGTCACGCCGCTGACCACGGCGAAATATTCCTCGGACACGCAACTCTCCGAGACGACGTTGTCCGGCACATCCGGCATCCTGGTGCGCACCCACACCTTCGAGGTCGATCACGATTTCCGCCGCTGGCTGACCGGCATCGGCAAGTTCAGCTACGGCACGCTCGACTACCAGGGCAATGTCCGTCGTGACCAGACGTTCTCGCTGTCGGGCGAA
>JAHCKB010000141.1 GCA_026125985.1 Bradyrhizobium sp. | reverse complement strand
CCGAAGGTGGTTTCCTTCTTCGCGCGCTCGGGATCGACATGGATGAACTGGTGGTCCTCGATCACATCGGCAAAGGCGTTGATCCGGCCCTGGTCGATCAGGTGCCAGGACGACACCCCGACTTCCTTGCCCACCATGGCCTGATAGGCCTCCAGCGTGACCGGCGGCTTCTTCCAGACTTCGTTCATTTACTGGCTCGCCTCCAGCCCGGCGGTGCGCACTTTCGCCAGCTCGGGGAATTCTTCCTCGCGAAACTCAAGGCCCCGCAGCGCATCGCTACGATTGTCCTCATGCTCCAGACGCCGCAACTGTACGCGGCGGATCTTGCCGGAGATCGTCTTCGGCAGTTCTGTGACCAGTTCGAGCTTGCGGATGCGCTTGAACGGCGCCAGGCGCGTATGCATGTGCCTGAAGATCGACAGCGCCGTCTCCGGCGAGCGCTCGGCGCCGGCCACCAGCAGCACATAGGCTTTCGGAATCGCAAGCCGGATCGGATCGGGGCTCGGCACCACGGCGGCCTCCGCCACCTGCTCGTGCTCGAGGAGAACGCTTTCCAGCTCGAACGGACTGATCCGGTAATCGGAGGACTTGAACACGTCGTCGGAGCGGCCGACGAAGGTGAAATAACCCTCATCATCGACGAACACGACGTCGCCGCTGCGATAGGTAGCGCCTTCCGCGCCGGACAGCTTCGCATCGTCGCCCTGATAGCCCTGCATCAGGCCAGCCGGGCGATCGGCGCCCAGCACGAGCGTGACTTCACCCTCTTTCGTTTCATGCCCGTCGGGATCGGTAATACGGATGCGATAGCCCGGCAGCGGGCGGCCCATCGAGCCGATCTTGACCTTTTGCCCCGGCGAGTTGCCGGCCAGCGCCGTGGTCTCGGTCTGGCCGTAGCCGTCGCGGATCACGAGGCCCCAGGCGTCACGCACCTGGTCGATCACTTCGGGATTGAGCGGCTCGCCCGCGCCGCAGACTTCACGCAGGCTCACCTTGAAGTCGGACAGCTTCTCCTGAATGAACAACCGCCACACCGTCGGCGGAGCGCACAGCGTGGTGACGCCGCAACGACCGATGATCGACAGCAGTCCCTTGGCCTCGAAGCGTGGCTGGTTGACGATGAAAATCGTTGCCCCTGCATTCCAGGGAGCGAAGAAACAGCTCCAGGCATGCTTGGCCCAGCCGGGCGAGGAAATGTTGAGGTGAACGTCGCCGGGCTGCAGGCCAAGCCAGTACATGGTGGTGAGATGGCCGACCGGGTAGCTGCGCTGGCTGTGCCGCACCAACTTCGGCTTGGCCGTAGTACCCGAGGTGAAATAGAGCAGCATCGGATCGTCGGGCTTCGTCGGCCCGTCAGCAGTGAACGCGTCCGATGCCTTGGCCGCCTCCTCGAACGACAGCCAGCCGTCCTTGCCCGTTCCGCCGATCGCAATGCGGACCAGCTTGTCATCGCCGAGCCCTGCGAATTTGGCGACCTGGTCCTGAGACGCCACCACGGCCCGCGCGCGGCCTCGATCGAGGCGGTCGCGCAGTTCGTCCGGCGTCAGCAGCGTGGTCGCGGGGATCACGACCACGCCGAGCTTCATCGCCGCCAGCATGGTTTCCCACAGCGGCACGACATTGCCCAGCAGCAGCAACAGATGATCGCCACGCCGCAATCCCTGCGCACGCAGGAAATTGGCGACCTGGTTGGAGCGGCGCGACAGCTCGGCAAACGAGAGCTTCGCCTCGCGATCGGCGCCGGCGTCGACGATCCACAGCGCCGCGCGATCGCGGCTTTCCGGGCTGCTCGCCAGCTCGGCATCGAACCAGTCCAGTGCCCAGTTGAACGGCACCGGATCGGGCCAGCGGAAACCACTTACTGCCGCATCGTAGTCGGTGCGGTGCTGCAGCAGAAAGGCGCGCGCTTCCTTGAAAGTTGTCATCAGCTCTTCCCGGCAAGACCTCTAACGTGCTTGATAATTCCGGAAAAGTCGACCCCGCCATTGCCGGCGTCTTCGAACGCCTTGTAGAGCTCCTGTGCCTGCTTGCCGAACGGCGTTGCCGCACCCACGCTCTTGGCCGCGTCCTGCGCCAAAGTGAGGTCCTTCACCATCAGCGCAGTGGCGAAACCCGGCTTGTAGTCGTTGTTGGCGGGTGACGTCGGCACCGGGCCCGGCACCGGACAATAGGTCGTCAGCGCCCAGCACTGGCCCGAAGAGGTCGAGACCACGTCGAACACCGCCTGATGCGACAAGCCGAGCTTCTCCGCCAGACAAAAGGCTTCGCCGACAGCGGCCATGGAAACCGCGAGCACCATGTTGTTGCAGATCTTGACGCCCTGCCCTGCACCGGCGCCGCCACAATGCACGATCTTCTTGCCCATCGCTTCCAGCACGGGCTTTGCCGCCGCGAAGGATTTTTCGTCGCCGCCGCACATGAAGGTCAACGTTGCGGCCTTGGCCCCGCCGGTACCGCCGGACACCGGGGCATCGACCGAGCCCATGCCGTGCTTTGCCGCCAGCGCATGCGCCTGCTTGGAGCTTTCGACATCGATGGTGGAACAGTCGATGATCAGCGCACCCTTCTTCATCGCGGGCACGACCTCGTTCCATACGGAGAGCACATGCTTGCCTGCCGGCAGCATGGTGATGACGACATCGGCGCCCTGCACGGTCGCTACAGCGCTCTCGCCGATCGCAGCACCGTCTTTCTTTGCCTGGTCGCGGGAAGCCGCAACCAGGTCGAACGCGGTCACCTTGTGGCCGGCCTTGATGAGGTTGGCCGTCATCGGCCCGCCCATATTGCCGAGGCCGATGAATGCGATATTTGTCATGTGTTTCCTCCGGCTGTCGTTTTTCTTGGAACTAGGGAAATTTCAACTCGTCCGCGCCGATCTCTGCGAAATACGGCGCGATCATCTCCGGCGTGACATCCTCGATGCGAGGCGGCGACCATTTCGGCTGGCGATCCTTGTCGATCACTGCCGCGCGCACGCCTTCACGAAAATCGTCACTGGCAAAAACCTGCAGCGCCGCGCGATATTCCCGCACCAGGCACTCCTCCAGCGACTTCGCGGTGCGTGCCAGCCGCAGCAGCTTCAACGCCACCACCATGCCGCGCGGCGACTTCTCGGCAAGCGCTTTCAGCGTAGCTTGCGCCGGTTCGGATCCGTCGCGCTGCAGGGCGACGACGATATCCTGCATGCGGTCATGGCCGAACCATCGGTCGATGCTGGACTGCATCGCTGCAACGGGACCGGCCGTCTCGCCGGTCGCAAAGCCGTCGATCAATTTCCTGATCTCGTCCGCCGTCACGCCTGATCGAACCTTGGTCAGGGCCTCGCGCAAGGCCGGCCATTGCGACGACGGCACCACCGCATCGGCGAAACCGGCATGGATCGCGTCGGGTCCGTTCATGGTCTGGCCGGTGAGTCCGAAGTAGGTGCCGATCTCGCCCGGGGCATGCGACAGGAGCCAGGTGCCGCCGACATCGGGGAAGAAGCCGAGGCCGACTTCGGGCATCGCAAGTTTGGTCTTCTCCGTCACGATGCGATGGCTGGCGTGCGCCGACAGGCCGACGCCACCACCCATCACCAGGCCGTCCATGAACGCGACATAGGGCTTGGGGAATTTCGCGATCCGGGCGTTCATGATGTATTCCTGACGCCAGAATATCTTGCCTAGATCGCCTCCCGCCTTCGAGCTCTCCCAGAGGCCGCGGATGTCGCCGCCGGCGCACAGCCCGCGCTCGCCGGCGCCCTCGAGCACGATGACCGCCACCGCGGGATCCACCTCGAACTGATCCAACGCCGCGTCGATGCCGATGGACATCTCCAGCGTCATCGCATTGATGGCCTTCGGGCGATTCAGCCGGATGATGCCGGCTGCGCCTTCGCGCCGCACGATCAGATCGGGCGCGACGCCCGCGACGGCTGCCACCTGGCTCATCGCGCACCCTCGATCATCTTGCGCGACACGATCAGCCGCATGATCTCGTTGGTCCCTTCCAGAATCTGGTGCACGCGCAGGTCGCGCACGATCTTTTCGATGCCGTATTCGCTGAGATAACCGTAGCCGCCATGCAACTGCAGCGCCTGGTTGGCAACCTCGAAGCCGACATCGGTGCCGAAGCGTTTGGCCATGGCGCACAGCATGGTGGCATCGTGATCCTTGCGGTCGAGTGCGGCCGCGGCGCGCCAGACAAAGGTGCGCGCGGCTTCCAGCTCCGTCGCCATGTCGGCGAGCCGGAATTGCAGCGCCTGGAATTCATCGAGACGCTTTCCGAACGCCTTGCGTTCCTTCATGTAGGCGAGCGACTTGTCGAGCGCGCTCTGCGCGCCGCCGAGCGAACAGGCCGCGATATTGATGCGACCGCCGTCGAGGCCGGCCATGGCGATCTTGAAGCCGATGCCTTCGTCGCCGAGGCGATTTTCAACCGGCACCCTCGCATTTTCGAACATCACCGCGCGCGTCGGCTGGGCGTTCCAGCCCATCTTGCGTTCGTTCGCGCCGTAGGACACGCCCGGTGTCTTGCCGTCGATGACGAGCGTCGAGACTCCGCCGGGACCATCGCCGCCGGTCCGCACCATCGCCACCAGCAGATCGGTGCCGCCTGCTCCCGAGATGAACTGCTTCTGTCCATTCAGCACATAATGATCGCCCTCGCGCACCGCACGGGTCCGCAGCGCAGCCGCATCCGAACCGGCGCCGGGCTCGGTGAGGCAGTAGCTCGCGACCAGTTCCATGGTGCAGAGCCTGGGCAGCCACTTGTGGCGCTGGGTGGCGTTGCCGTAGGCGTCGATCATCCAGGAGGCCATGTTGTGGATCGAGATGAAGGCCGACACGGTCGGACAACCCGTCGCCAGCGCTTCGAAGATCAGTGCGGCGTCAAGACGGCTCATGGCGGAGCCGCCGACGTCGTCCTTGATATAGATCCCCCCCATGCCAAGGCCGGCTGCCTCGCGCATCACATCGACGGGAAAATGCCTTTCCTCGTCCCAGCGGATCGCGTGCGGCGCAATCTTCTCCGCCGCGAACTCCCGCGCCATGTCGCGGACCGCAATCTGGTCCTCGTCGAGAGCGAAGTGCATTTTCGTATGCCCGTCCTCATCGTTATTGCGAGGAGCGTGAGCTCCAAAGCAATCCATCTTACCTGATGCGGCGATATGGATTGCTTCGCTTCGCTCGCAATGACGGTTACACCGTCACTTCATCGTCGGAATCGAGAACTCCGCGCCTTCCTTCACACCGGACGGCCAGCGCGAAGTCACGGTCTTGGTCTTGGTGTAGAATCGGATCGAGTCCGGGCCGTGCTGATTGAGGTCGCCAAAGCCCGACTTCTTCCAGCCGCCGAAGGTGTAATAGGCGATCGGCACCGGGATCGGCACGTTGATGCCGACCATGCCGACATTTACACGCGCGGCGAAGTCGCGCGCGGCGTCGCCGTCACGGGTGAAGATCGCAACGCCATTGCCGTAGTCGTGTTCGGAGGGCAGCGCCAGCGCTTCGTTGTAGTCATGGGCGCGCACCACCGACAGCACGGGGCCGAAGATCTCCTCCTTGTAGATGCGCATGTTCTTGGTGACATTGTCGAACAGCGAACCGCCGAGATAGAAGCCCTTCTCGTAACCCTGCATCTTGAAGCCGCGACCGTCGACGGCCAGCGTGGCGCCTTCCTTGATGCCGACGTCGATGTAGTTCTTGACGCGATCGACCGCCTCGCGCGTCACCAGCGGGCCGTAATCGGCGGCCGGATCGATCGAGGTGCCGATCTTCAGGCTCTCGACGCGCGGGATCAGCTTCTCCATCAGCCGGTCTGCGGTGGTCTTGCCGACGGGGACCGCCACCGAGACCGCCATGCAGCGCTCGCCGGCCGAGCCGTAGCCGGCGCCGATCAGCGCGTCGACCGTCTGGTCCATGTCGGCATCGGGCATCACGATGGCGTGGTTCTTGGCGCCGCCGAAGCACTGGCAGCGCTTGCCGCTCTGGGCGGCGCGCTCATAGATATATTGCGCAATCGGCGTCGAGCCGACGAAGCCCACCGCCTTGATATCGGGGTCGTCGAGGATCGCATCGACCGCTTCCTTGTCGCCGTTGACGACGTTGAGGATACCGGGCGGCAACCCCGCCTCCATCATCAGCTCAGCCAGCCGCATCGGCACGCCGGGATCGCGCTCGCTGGGCTTCAGGATGAATGCGTTGCCGCAGGCAATCGCCGGCGCGAACTTCCACATCGGGATCATGGCCGGGAAATTGAACGGCGTGATACCGGCCACGACGCCCAGCGGCTGCCGCAGCGAGTAGATGTCGATGCCGGGGCCGGCGCCTTCGGTGTATTCGCCCTTCATCAAATGCGGGATGCCGCAGGCGAACTCGACGACTTCGAGACCGCGCTGGATGTCGCCCTTGGCGTCGGGAATGGTCTTGCCGTGCTCGCGCGCAAGCAACTCGGCGAGTTTGTCGTAGTCGCGCTGCACCAGTTCGAGGAACTTCATCATGACGCGGGCGCGTCGCTGCGGATTGGTGTTGGCCCATTCGGGCTGCGCCAGCAAGGCGTTCTCGACCGCGGCGCGGACCTCGGCCTTGGAGGCGAGCGCCACCTTGGCCTGCACATCGCCGGTCATCGGCTCGAACACATCGGCCGTCCGCCCGGACGTGCCATTCACTTCCTTACCGCCGATGAAATGTCCAACTGAGCGCATGAATACCTCCCTGGTCACGTCTGGATCGTGTCGATCCGCGGCTGGGCCGCTTTACAAAACCTTTTGACCCGCATTTTATAGGATTCAAGTCCGAGATAATGCACCTTAGATGTGCGGAAATGCTGGATCAAGGCGGCGCGATCGACTGGGATGATTTCCGCTTCGTACTGGCGATCGTGCGGGGCGGATCGGTGTCGGCGGCTGCCCGCCAGCTCGGCGTCGATCATGCCACGGTGATCCGCCGTGTCGACCGGCTCGAACACACACTTTCGGCCAAGCTATTCGACCGCCGCAAGAGTGGCTACCTGCTCACCGAAGCCGGCCAGCGCGTCGCCGACAGCGCGGAAACGATGGAATCCACCATCGTCGCCAGCCAGGAAGCGGTCGGCGGCTCGCGCGCGCATCTGACCGGCACCGTACGGATCGGCGCACCCGACGGCTTTGGCAGCCACTTCCTCGCCTCGCGGCTGGTCGCGTTCGGCGAGCGGTATCCCGATCTCGACCTGCAACTCGTTGCCACCGCGCGACTGTTCAGCCTCTCCAAACGCGAGGCTGATATCGCCATCAGCCTGACCATGCCCAAGGAGGGCCGCATCGTCGGCCGCAAGCTGCTCGACTACAGCCTCGGCCTCTACGCCACCGCCGCCTATCTGTCGCGCGCACCCCGCATCAAGGATCGCGCCGATCTCGCGGCCCACCGCTTCGTCGGCTACATTGAGGAATTGCTGTTCACGCCTGAGCTCGACTACCTGCCGCAGGTCTCGCCGAAAATCTCGGCCAAGTTCCGCAGCGCCAATTTGATCGCGCAGCTCAACGCCACCATCTCCGGCTTCGGCGTCGCCGTGCTGCCGCGCTTCATGGCCTCGGCCCACCCCGAACTCGTCCCGGTGCTGCCGGACGAAGTCTCGATCGTCAGAACCTTCTGGATGCTGATGCACGCCGACAGCAAGGACCTCGCCCGCATCCGCGCCGTGGCCGACTACATCCACGAGACGGTCGAGCGCGAGCGGGCGCTGTTCAATCGGGCCTGAGCAAGACTGCGCGGGGTGTTCGAGGTCTAGTTACGGTTGAAGAAGGGCAGGAACGATGGCGCCGGGGCCTGGGCACTTTGCGCGGACGTATCCTGTGCCCGGGCATCCTCGACGCGCGAACGTTGTGGCGGCTGCGCAGCCTGCGGCCGCCGGACCTGCTTTCGGAGTTTTTGCTTGCGCATCTCCGCTCGCGCGTTCTGGACGGACCGAACTTGTCGCTTTTGCACGGGCCGCCGCGGCGGTCGCACATTCTCCGCAGCCGGCGCCGGATTGTTCCGCTCGACTTGTGCCGGTGGAACCTGCACGGGCTGTACCGGCTGCACGGGCTCGCGATTCTGCTGCGCATCCTGCTCGACCGCCCAAGCCTGGAATAGCGCAAACAGGGTTTCCGGTGACGGCTCGCTCCTTTCCGACTGGTCCATGCCCACCGGCTCGGATACGGCAGCTTCGTTGCTGGCCGATGCTTCCTTTGTGGTCGGCGCCACCGCCTCGACAATGGCTGCGGGGGGAGCCGGCGCCTCGACCGCCGATTGAATTACCGGCGCTGACGGAGGCGGCGGATTGCCAACCAGCGAAGCCGACACCCCTGCCAGGAGCGTTGCCGGATTTCCGATCGCCACAACCGCGATACCGCTCGCTGCAATGGCCGTGACGAGGATTCCCGCCTTCAAGACCGGCGACACGGCAACGGCTTCGCTGGAACCCGTCTCGATGCCCTGCACGGCCAGATCGGCTGGACGCCGGGGCGAAGTGTGGGTCGGATCGAAGTTCTCATTCGTCGACATCGGGTCATGTCTCCTCAACGGCATCGTCGATCGTTACCCTGCTATCGCGGTCCAAAAGCGGAGAAATCTTGATTTCACTTTGGCCTGGAAACCTCCGGCCCGGCCTATATCTGCCCTTTTTCGGACAGCCTGATCCCTTGGCTGCGCCCTAATTGTCCCGGCCAATGCAGCGGGACCCGACGGGTCCCACCGCGGTCGAGAGGAAAAAGGGCTGTGGATGGCGTGTGGTTCGCCTGATGCGTCGCGGGTCCGACGCAATCGCTCGACACGCTTCATCTCCCGCCGACTCGCCGAATGCGGGCAATGAGTCCGGCCTTTTGCCGATCCTTTGAGGCCACCGATGCGCGATCCACACACCGTCGCGGTGATTGTTGAAGCTTTGCGGCGCCTTCATGGCGACGACACCGCACGGACCATGCTGACGAACGGTACGACGCTCGCTGTCGTGATCGACGCCCTGCTGCGCTCGCCGATGACAAACCGCGATGCGGCCAGGCTGATGATCCGGGTACTTGGATCCTGCGACTTCACCGTCACGCCGGACTTCAACGGGGCGTGGCACATCAAGTATGTCTACGAGAACCCGAAATCGCTGAACGTCGTCGATCTCAGCGTCATAACGCTGGATCAGGGCACCTTTGCCAGCACGGACATCCGCCTGTCGTTGCATGTCGGCAATTGATCTGCGGGTCCCCTGCTGCGCTTCTGTGCTTTGCACGCAGCGTCAGATGCAGAGATTGAGCAGCTTGATCCGGCATTCGCTCGATTTCGATCGACCCGACGAGGCGGCCTGCCGCTTCACCGCAACCACCGGCTCCTTGTCTTTCCTGCTTCTGCCCTTGCCCGGCTTCGGCTCGTAATCGCCGGCGATCACCATGGCCCAGTAGGTGCGCTTGCCGCCCGCGCTTCTCGCACTTGCGATCCCGACGCGGGAGGCCTTGTGCAGCAGCAGGTTCTTGCGGTGGCCGGAAGAGTCGATCCACTGGCCCAGCGTCTTCTCGAAACTGTCGTAGCCGTAGGCGATGTTCTCGGCGGCGCGGCCGGCCCGCGCCGGCGCGACCCGCCGGGTGAACGGGCCGAGCACGTCATGGCTGAGTTCTTCCTTCGCCGCCATCGCCCGCGCCTGCTCAAGCGCAATGCGGTCGAGGGTTGCATCGCGTACGACACGAGCCTCGCCGTGCTTGAGGCGGTAAGCGGAGATAAGTTCGGCCGGAGAGCCGCCGGCCATGGCAGGCACCGCCAGCAACAAGCCGGCGATCGCTCCGCCGATCACATGACGTATGAGAATCCCCAAGAAATCCATCGCTCACCAAAGCGGCCACATGCTTGGCGCTTCTCCATCCGCAATGTGGACGCTTCAAGGCAAGAGCCGTGCCGGCGCAGTCTCGATGATCAGAAGGTTCCGATGCTGATGCAAGCCGAAAGCAAGGGCCTCGCGCACATCCGCGCAATCCGCCGACCACATCAGGTCAGGCGCCTGGCGCTGTTGGATTGGCGCACGGCCGTTCGCGGCTTTTTTGCCGAAGCCATTCTTCGCGATATGGGGGGAGGAACCAAGCTGCCCTGGACGGGGTAGCGCCATTTCAGAACGCTACGCAGGACGAGCAAGACAACCGCGTTCGCAACAACGAGAAAGCAAGGAAAGAGCGTGTCTTTGATGCGTCGTATTCCGCCTCGCGCGCTCCGGCTCGCCAAATGAAGGAATGAAGTTCCTGGGCAACTCGCCTGTCTCCTTACTGGAGAACAGAGCCGTTTGAGATGACGGGGATCGTTCGCCCCGGAACGGCATCACGCCAGTTCGAGCAGAAGCCGGGCCCAAAAGGCCAAGGTCGCGAGAAAGCCGCCGAGCGCCAGCAGCGAGACGATTTCTCCGGCGGCCATTTCCAGCCATCGTCGCCGCGGAAGCACATGCATTGAGTCTTTCATGGTTGAACCCCTGTTGAGATATCGCGGAGGATTCCGCGACATCCCGGAGAGCAACCTGCGTGCCGATGAGCAAAGACAATCGTTTCAACGACCTAGATGGTAAACGATGTCTTTATCGCCCGAAGAGGAGGAATATTTTTCCTGCCAGAGCGGCAAACACGCGGAAGACGCGAAAAAAATGCCGCCTCCCTCAATCAAGCGGCAGCGGTTGGCATCGCGAGCCTGTTGCGTCAGTTCTCGCGTCCGCGCCGCGATTTGCCGACTGGACGCTCAGGCTGGGCCAGGGCGGCTTCGCGCCCTGCCCCGAGAATCTCCTCGGAGAATTCGCCGCTTCCGGCGATGCGCGACAGCACCAGCGCGCCGGCCATGGTCGAGATCGCCGCGATCGCCTGCCGGCGCGCGGCCTTGCGCGGCAATTCCGGCACCTGGTCGGCCATCATCTCGATCATTTCTTCGAGCCGTGCAGCAAAAGCCCTGCGCGCCTTGGCCCCTTCGCGAGCGATCTCCGGGCCCAGCGTCGGCACCGCGCAGCCATGGCCAGGATCGTCGCGGTGCATCGTCGTCAGGTAGGACTCGACGATCGCGGCAAAACGCTTTTCCGGCGGGGTCTGCTCGGCCAGCTTTCGCCAGTGCTCGGTGGATCGGTCCATCGCATAATTGAACGCCTCGATCACCAGCGCCTCGCGGGAATCGAAATGGGCATAGAAGCCGCCATGCGTCAGCCCCGCCTCCTTCATCAGGTCGGCGACGCCGATGCCGTGGGCGCCCTTTTCGCGCAGCCGCACCGACGCCTTGCGCACGATGCGGGCGTGGGTTTCCTGCTTGTGTTCCCTGGAGTAACGCATGACCGGTCCATTACATGTCTATGGTCATACAATAGCACAATCGAGGCGGAAACGCTCCTCCTATTTCACCTTTGGCGCCTCGCCGATCATGGAAAATGTTGCAGTCGCGTGCACTGCGAGATTGCCGGCACCGTCACGGACGAACCCTTCGGTGTAACTGGTCTGGCGACCGAGCTTGATCAGCCTGCCCTCGGCCTGAATCGTTCCCGACTGCGCCGACAGCGGTCTGAGATAGGTCAGCTTGAGGTCGAGCGTGACCGAGGTCTGGCCGGCCGCCAGTTTGGTCGAGATGGCGCAGCCCATCGCGGTATCGAGCAACGCGGCCGCGGTGGCGCCGTGCAGCAGCCCGACGGTATTTTCCAGGCTCTCTTCCGCGTCCAGTTCCA
>JAHCKB010000140.1 GCA_026125985.1 Bradyrhizobium sp. | reverse complement strand
CTCGTTCGCTACCTCTGGATTCTAAGAACGCCTCGACCGAAAATAGATCGGAAACAGCATTAGGCGCGTCACCCGCTCCGGAGGCTCCAGCGTCCGAAATTCCAAATCGAAAAATCGCACGGCCTAACGGAATCCAGCCGTCCTGGGTTTCCTGCCGACTGCTCTCAGATTGCGGACTTGATGCAGTCGTCCCAGAAGTCCGATTTCTTGCCATGCTTTACCGTGCCACCGCATGGGATTTCTGCGCAGTCAAGTCGCTGCGGTGAAGCGCACTGACCGTAATTTCGTCAGCCATGCTTGCCCCTCAGCCAACGGCATTTACGGAGTGTAAGAGCGGCACCACGCGACCGCCTTGCCGCAAGGTATCCAGATAGTCGGCCCACCACTGCATCATCTTCACCCGCTCGTCCCAATAGTCGCCGCGCGCGTAGGCTCGGCGCACTGCATTCGGTTCGATATGCGCGAGCGCCGCCTCGATAGCATTGACGCTCCACTTGCCGCTTTCGTTGGCCAACGTGGAGAACGTGGAGCGGAAGCCGTGCGCGGTTGCCTCCTCCTGGGAGAACCCGATACGCCGCAGAGCGCCGTTCATGGTATTCTCACTGATAGGCCGCATGACGCTACGCAAGCCCGGAAACACCAGCCCCGCCGCGCCATGTCCCGTAATAGGATGCAACGCTTCCAGGATAGCCACGGCCTGCTTCGACAGCGGAATGCGGTGAGGCCGACGCATCTTCATCCGTTCGGCAGGGATTTCCCACACGCAGCCGTCAAGATCGAACTCCGTCCAGTTCGAGTGGCGCAATTCGCCGGGACGACAGGCGAGCAGCGCCATGAGTTGCAGGGCGGCCTTCGTTGTTGGCTGCCCCGCGAACCCCTCGATGGCCCGTAGTAGGCCGCCGAACGCTTTCGGATCGGTTACCGCGGCCCGGTGCCGCTGCTTTGGTGAGGCGACCGCGCCACGCAGAGCTTGCGTCGGATCGTTCTCGGCCCGCGCGGTGGCGATGGCGTAGCGGAACACCGAGCCTGTGACAGCGCGCAGGCGCTTGGCCGTCTCCAACTTGCCGGCGGCTTCCAACGGCCGAAGCACGCGCAGGACTTCGCCCGCTGAAATATCCGCGATTGGCAGCGCTCCCAAGTCAGCCTTGGCAAGGCCCAACAGCCATTGCAGCTTGCCGGCAGTCACCGCGGCGACCCCTTCGCGCTTTTTCTTATCGAGCAACTCGTCGGCTACCACGGCGAATGTGTTGGCATGAGCCTCTGCGCGCGCCGCCTTCACCTGCCGCCTCCGCGTCGCCGGGTCCACACCATCTCGCAAGAGCCCCGCCGCTTCGTCTCTACGCTTCCTTGCTGCTTCCAGCGGCACGCCAGCGGGATCCTTGCCGTACGGCCCGATCGCCAGCCGCTTGCGCTTGCCACCATACCGGTAGGCGTAGTTCCAGAGCTTTCCGCCTGTTGGCGTCAGCCACAATTGCAGCCCGCCGCCGTCAGACATGATCGCCAGCCGCTCGGTCGGCTTGGCGTTCTTGATGGCCTTGTCCGTGAGTTTACCGCCCGCCATACCCCACTCCCGAAGTGTGGTCTTTTCAGAATCGCTTGCTGCGCCAAGCACCACCAAAAGAACCACAATTTCCGTGACTGTCAACGAACGGGGAAGAACGCCAGCGGGCGGGATTGCACGAAAGAGCTCTATTTTCAGAGTCTTGCGTACTCAAAACGAACAGTGGAGAACGGTCATGGAAGCAACTTGGTGCCGCAAGAGGGACTCGAACCCCCGACCCCGTCATTACGAATGACGTGCTCTACCAACTGAGCTATTGCGGCGGACCATCGCCTTTGTCTGACGCGTTTTCCTGACGCGAACCGGTAGCCACTTCGCCTGAAAACGCTATGCAAACCGCGTCCGAGCTGGGCCGAAACGCGTGCGCTCCTGATATCGGGCACGGCCCCGATTGGCAAGGAAAAGCAGCCGTTTAAAGGCCCCGCTAGTTGCCCCAGCGAGACAGGAAACCGCGCCAGCCGCCAGCTTGCGCCTTGGGCGTGCCGATTTGCTCGGAAAATTCGTCGGCCAGGGCCTCATCGTCGACCCCGGGATCATCGGGGGCGCGGACGATGGGAATGACCTGGGGAATCGTCTTGGGAATATCCTGGCGGGCGCGGAACAGGGGCGCGGGCTGCGCAGGCGCCGATTCGGGCTTGGCCGGCGGCGGGGTTGCCGCCGCGGGCGTCGAAGCGGGCTCGACAGGCGCGGACGCTGCCTCGACGGCCGCAGTTTCTTCGGCAGGTGCGACCGGCGCCGGTTCAGCGGCGGCCGGCGCATTGTCCTGCGCGGCCGGCGTCAACGGCACGACGACATCGTCATGCGGCGGCCCTTCCGGAGCCTTGCTTTCCGCCTCGATGCGCTTCGGCGGCGGAGCCGCGAGCATCGCGTCCTCGAAGGGCGAGGATTCGATCGCAGCACCCTTGTCGGACGGCAGGCTCGCCACCGGCGTCTGCCACTGGAACGCATCGAGCTTGCCAGACACCGGCGACACCGGGCGCCAGCGATCGCTGACATAGCCGTCCGCCGTCCAGACGGGATCGTGCAGCGCGCGCACCGCGCGCATCGCCCACATTCGCGCCCGGCCGCTGTCGCCGTGCTCGGTGCGTTCGATCTCCGCCATCAGGACCGCGACGCGCTGGGTCGGCTTGTCGAGGAACGGCGCCAGCGCCTCGCGCGCACGAGCAAATTCGGAAGCGTCGATGGCCGCGCGCGCCACCGCGAGCGCGCCCTCGATATGGCCGGGCACTTTTGCCGCCAGCGTCTCGACGCGCACCAGACGCTGCCGCGCGGAATCGCCGAGCTTTACATGCGAATAGGCGTCGGCCAGATCCGGATGCGGCTGCGCCAGCCAGGCCGTCTCGACGATGCGCATCGCGCGGCGCACCTGATGCGCCTCGCTTTCGAACTTGGCGGCTAGTGCGGCGGCCGGCACCAGCGTCGGCGCCAGCTTCACCGCCTCCATCACGGATTCGCGCGACAGATCGCGGTCGAACTTTTCCAGCTCCAGCGCCCGCGCGGTGAGCAGCACGCCGCGTTGACGCCGATAAGTCGCCTTGTCGATCAGGCCGGAGGAGAGGTTGTTGTCGAGGATCGACAACGCGCCGTTCCAGTCGCCCTTGGCGCAGCGGAAGCCGAGCACGGCATGCGATGCCCAGGTCGAGGATGGCGAAATCTTCAGCGCTTCGTCGGCGATCATGACCGCCGAAACCGGATCGTCGGCGCGTTGCGCCTCGATGAACAATCCGCGCAGGCCGAGCAGGCGCGTATCCCCGCGCTCAGCCATGGCGCGGAAGGCGCGCTGCGCCCCTTCACGGTCGCCTTCAAGCTGCGCCGATTGCGCGGTGAGCAGCAGCGCCAGCGGATCCTGCCCGGCATGGCGGCGCGCCTCGTCGGCGTGGCGACGCGCCATCGATGCATCGCCATGTCCCACCGCAAGAAGTCCCTGAGTGATGGCGTGACGGGCGCGCGCATCGCGCCGATCATGCCGCCGGCGGCGCATGCGTTCGGGCGTGCGCCACAGTCCACGCAATATCGACCAGAGCATCATGGCGACGACTACGACGATGCCGATCCCCAGCACGAACACCGGCAGCGTGGTCTCGGCGCGCCATCCGCCCCAGGAAAGCACGACGTCGCCGGGCTGGTCGGCAATCCAGGCCGCGCCGGCGGCGAACGCCGCAATCAGAGCCAGGAACAGGATGATGCGAATCATGAAATTCCTACTTGGCTGGCGCGAGCGCGGTCATGGTATCGGAGGCGAATTTGCGCGAAGCGGCAAGCGCGGCCTCGCGCGCATCGGCTCTGTCAAGCCAGGCCTGCGCGGCGGCGCGATCGGCCGGCGCCAGCGTCATCAGTTCGCGCCGGGCGTCTTCGAGCTGGTTGCGCAACGCCGCTGCGGTGATGCGCGCAACCACGCTGGCGCGGTCGGTGCCGGTCGTATCCGCGCGCTGGATGCGCACGAGCTTGGAGGCGCCCTCCTGCAGCCGATCGATGATGCCCGAGCCGGTGGTCTGCGCCTCGGGAGCGGGCGGCGCGAGCTTCGGCGCGATGGCGGCGAGATCCCGGCACATCGCGGGCACCGAGGGAATACCGGACGCAGCGAATGCCTCGAGCGGCTTCAACGCACCGGGATTGGCCGCCAGCGATTTTGCCGTCGCAAGCTGCGTCGCGAAGGGATCGCCGTGGCGCACCGACAGATCGAGCAGCGATGCTGCTACCACGCGACGCAATGCGGCGTCATCGGCGGGCTTGCTGTCCACGGGCTTTGCTTCGGCCGCCTTGATGGCGGCGATTTCGCCTTCCTGCGCCTTTGCCGCACGCTCGACCTGTGCGAGGCGTTCGTTGATCGGCGACAGGTCGACCGAAGCGGGAGCCGCCGCAGAGCCGTCGCCACGAGGTTGGGCCTTGAGCTCGTTGAGAGCGGAGGAAAATTTGTCGGCCTGGGAGCGTGCTCCTGCGAGTTCGCTGCGCAATGCCGCGACGGATTTTTCAATTTGCTCCATCCGCACGGCGGCCGCGGGATCAGCAACCGGCGCAACTGGCTTGGCCGCCTTCGATTCGAGGCCGGCGATGCGCGAAGTGAGATCATCGATTGCAGCCGCGTTGAGCTTCGGCGCGGGCGCAGGCGCCTGCACAGCCGGCCAGCCCAGTACCCAGCCGACGCCGATTACCAGCGCCGCCGCAACCGCCCCGGATATCGGCGCGATCGCCCAGGGCGAAACGGGCTGCGATCCCGTGGATGAGCCAGGCTGCGCCGCCGACGCCGACGTGGCCTCGTCAGTCGGTTCGGCCGTGGCGGACCCGCCTTCCCGCTCCTCCGGCTTTGCAGCCTCGGAGACATCAGTAGCTTTCAGGTCGATGGTGGGCGGTTCCCGCCTGGGCCGGGCGGCCTCGGCTGACGCCCCATCTTCGGACCTGTCATCGACCATCGCAAATACCTCTGATTCCAACCGAACTTAGCAAATCAGACCTGCTGTCTTAAGCCAGTCGGGCCGGCAACGCACGCTTCAATGCCTCGAACAGGGCATTTTCATCCGGCCGCACCGCAACCGTGACCTGGGTTGCACCGGCATCGCGGACGATATCGGCCACGGCCGACGAGATGCAGCATTGCGGCAGCGCCAGCGCCGAGATTTCCACCCCGCCGGACCGCGCCGCCTCAACAAAGGCGCGCGCGCTGCGCCGGGAATAATGCAGCACCGCCTCGATCGTGCCCGCGGCAAATCCGTCGGCCACCTCGTCGGGCAGGCTTTTTGCCGGAACCATGCGGTAGGCGATGTGGGTGACGACCTCGAATCCCTTGTCGCGCAGCTCGCCCGCGAGATCGCGCGAAACCTCTTCGCCGGCGAGATAGAGCAGCGGCGACTTCTTCTTCAGCTTTCTCGCCTTCGCCGTTTCGGCGATGAGGTCGCGCAAGGCCGACGCGTCGCCGTTTGCCGAAAGCACCTTTGTGAAACCGGCCGCACGAGCGACCGCAGCCGTGCGCTCACCGACTGCAAACAGCGGCAGCTTCAGGAGCGGACTGCCGGCGAGATGGGACTCGGCCGCGCGCAGGGCATTGGCGCTGGTGACGACGACCCCGCCATAGGGAACCTCAGCCTCCCCGGCAAAACCGAGCGGCTCGAACCGCAGCATCGGCGCGACAACGGCCTCGAACCCTTCCGCGCGCAAGTCCGCCGCGGTGCTCTCGGCGTCGGGCAACGGACGGGTGACGAGGATAGCCATCTTTCGAATTCTCCACGGGGGACTTGCCACATGCCGGACGATTGCACGTTGCGCCTCCGCAATGGTACCGAAGCAGCAAGACGCCCCTTTAACGGATCATGCAAGAGCTGACTTTGACCGACGACCAACCGATGCTGGTTTTGGGCATTGAGACCACCTGCGACGAAACGGCCGCAGCCGTGGTCGAGCGACGCAGCGACGGCAGCGGAAGGATCCTCTCCAATGTCGTGCGCTCGCAGACCGACGAGCATGCCCGCTTCGGCGGCGTCGTGCCGGAGATCGCCGCGCGCGCCCATGTCGACCTGCTCGACGGCATCATCGACCGCGCGATGAAGGATGCCGGCGTCACCTATGCCCAGCTCTCGGCGGTGGCGGCCGCCGCCGGCCCCGGCCTGATCGGCGGCGTGATCGTGGGCCTGACGACGGCAAAGGCGATCGCGATGGTGCATGACACGCCGCTGATCGCGGTCAACCATCTCGAGGCGCATGCGCTGACGCCGCGGCTCACCTGCGCGCTCGCGTTCCCCTATTGCCTGTTCCTCGCCTCCGGCGGCCACACCCAGATCGTGGCGGTGGCGGGTGTCGGAAATTACGTGCGGCTCGGCACCACTCTGGACGATGCCATGGGCGAGGCCTTCGACAAGGTCGCCAAGATGCTGTCGCTGCCCTATCCGGGCGGACCGCAGGTCGAGGTTGCGGCGCGCAGCGGCGACGCGAAACGATTTACATTCCCGCGACCGATGCTCGGGCGCGCGGACGCCAACTTCTCGCTGTCGGGCCTGAAGACCGCCGTGCGCAACGAGGCAAGCCGCATCACCCCGCTGGAGCCGCAGGACATCGCCGATCTCTGCGCGGGCTTCCAGGCCGCCGCGATCGAATCGACCGCGGATCGGCTGACGGTGGGACTGAAACTGTTCCGCGAGCGATTCGGTCCGCCCCACGCCCTCGTTGCGGCCGGCGGCGTTGCCGCCAACCAGGCAATCCGCAACGCATTGCAGGAGGTCGCTGCAAAGGCGCAGACGCCGCTGATCATTCCGCCGCCGGCGCTCTGCACCGACAACGGCGCGATGATCGCCTGGGCCGGTGCCGAGCGCATGGCAGTCGGGCTGACCGACACGATGGAAGCGCCGCCCCGCGCGCGCTGGCTGCTCGACGCCAACGCCACGGCGCCGGCCGGCTACGCCAACAGCCGCGCGGGCTATTGAGATGGCTTCCTTCAACACAGTCGCAGTGATCGGTGCGGGCGCATGGGGAACGGCGCTTGCCGGCGCCGCGACGCGCGCCGGCCGCGGCGTGACGCTGTATGCGCGCAGCGCAGCCAGCGTCGCGCGGATGAGAGCGACGCATGAGAACCTTCGCCTGCCGGGCGTTCGTCTCGAGAGCGGGATCGAAATCACCGGCGACATCGCGCGCGCCGCGCAGGCCGACGTAGTCCTGATCGCAACGCCTGCGCAGACCCTGCGCGAAGCAGTCGCTGCCATTGCTCTGCATCTCAAGCCATCGACGCCGGTCGTGGCGACGGCGAAGGGGATCGAGCGCGGCACGCACAAATTCATGACGGAAGTCATTGCGGAAGCAGCACCTCATGCACTTCCGGCCATTCTTTCCGGCCCGAGCTTTGCCGACGACGTCGCACGCGGACTTCCGACGGCGGTCACGCTGGCGGCGAAGGACGAGGCGCTGGCGGCTGCGCTGGTGCGGGCGCTGGGCTCCTCGACGTTCCGCCCCTATCACACCACGGATGTTCGCGGCGTCGAGATCGGCGGCGCGGCCAAGAACGTGCTGGCGATTGCGGCGGGCATCGCGGTCGGCCGCAAGCTCGGCGCATCGGCGCAGGCGGCGCTGACCACGCGCGGCTTCAGCGAACTCGCCCGCCTGGGGCGCGCCTGCGGCGCGCGTGCGGAAACGCTGGTCGGACTTTCCGGCCTCGGCGATCTGATCCTGACCTGCTCGAGCCCGCAGTCGCGCAACTTCGCCCTCGGCATTGCGCTCGGCCGCGGCGAGCCGCCACCGCCGGGCAAGCTGGCAGAAGGCCAGTTCACCGCGCCTGTGCTGGCGGAGCTGGCGGCTTCGCAAGGCGTCGACATGCCGGTATCGAATGCCGTGGCTGCGATCCTGGCCGGAAAGATCACCATCGACGCCGCGATCGAGAGCCTGTTGACGCGGCCGTTCAAGGCGGAGGAATGACCTCACTGCCGTCATGCCCGCGCTTGTCGCGGGCATCCACGTCTTGAATAATGAGCGAGCAAAGTCGTGGATGGCCGGGACACCTCAAGCCAAGACGCGCTTCGCGCTTTTGCCCGGCCGCAACGGGGGATGGTGAACGTGATGAATTACTGGCTGGTGAAATCGGAGCCGTCGGTCTGGTCGTGGGACCAGCAGGTCAAGAAGGGCGCGAAGGGCGAAGCCTGGACCGGCGTGCGCAACTTCACCGCGCGGCAGAACCTCGTGAACATGAAGAAGGGCGACAAGGCATTCTTCTATCACTCCAACGAGGGCAAGGACATTGTCGGCATCGCGGAGATCATCAAGGAAGCCTATCCCGATCCGACCGACAAGACCGGCAAATTCGTCTGCGTCGACATCAAGGCCGACAAGCCGATGCCGAAGCCGGTGACGATGGCCGCGATCAAGGCGGAGAAGAAACTCGCAGCCATGGCGCTGGTGAAATATTCGCGCCTCTCGGTGCAGCCGGTGACGGCGGAGGAGTGGAAACTGGTCTGCAAGATGGGCGGGCGGTAGCCGAAAACCCGTCGCGACTCAAAATCGCGAAAACAACCCCATGCAAAGTAGGATCGTCGGCCAAGTAGAGCGGCGGGCGCGGATGCGCCGCTGTCACGCCGCCGCGGCCAGCACCACCTGCGCCAGGAGCTGCTCGCGCTTCTTCTGGGTGCGATAGCCCTTCATGGTCGCCGCGAAACGCTCGAGGATGCCGTCTTCGAAGGCGGTGACGATGGTGTCGTGGACGTAGCTCTTGCGGCAGATCGCCGGCGTGTTGGAGAGCTCGTCGGCCGCAGCGCGCACGGCGTCGAGCACCTGCTTCTTGCGGCCGCGCTCGCTCGCCGCGGGCGTGATGCGCGACAGCGATTCCAGCACCACGGCCGACGCCATCAGGGTGCGGAAATCCTTCAGCGAAATCTTGATGCCGGCGATCTCGCGCAGGAAGCCGTTCACCGTCGTGGTCGAGACGGTGCGGATCGTGCCGGAGCCGTCGCGATACTGGAACATGCGCTTGCCCGGCAGGGTGCGCAGAATGCCGATGGCGCGCACCAGCTTGGCGGCGTCGCACTCCTTGCGAACGGCCTTGCCGCCCTTGGCCTTGAAGGTCAGGACGAAGCTGTCGTTCTCCAGCGTGACATTGGACTTCAGGAGCGTGGTGGCGCCGCGCGTGCCGTTCATCCTGGCATAGGACTCGTTGCCCGGACGGATCGCGGTGCGCGCGATCAGCTCGATCACGGCCGACAGCGCGAATTCGCGGGTCGGCTCCTCGCCAGCCAGATGCGCCGAGACGTTGCGGCGGATCTTCGGCAGCGCGCCGACCAGCTTGGCCAGGCGATGGGCCTTGCGCTGCTCGCGCACCTTCTCCCAGTCGGCGTGATAGCGGTATTGCAGCCGGCCGGCCGCGTCGGTGCCGACCGCCTGCAGGTGCGAATTGGGATCGGCCGAATAGCGCACGTCGCGATAGGCCGGCGGAACCGCCATGCGGTGCAGGCGGCGGATGGTCGGCTCGTGACGGATCTTGGTTCCATTGGCGCGGATGAAGGAATAGCCCCGGCCGCGCCGGATACGGCGGATGGTCAGCGCATTCTGGTCCGCGAGCGTCAGGCCATGATGCTCGGCAAGTTCAGCCACGGAGGTTTTCGCAGCCAGCGGCTTGGGCTGCTCGGCCGGAACCTGCGGCAACTGACCGAGCATTTCCGCAAGCGCCACGGCGGGATCGGCGGAAGCGGGCCCGGAAGCCTCGAAATTCTGCTGATCCGTCATCTCGTGTACGCCTTGCTCCACTGTTTCTCCGGTAATGCCGATTATTGGGGCTTCGTTCCGGGAGGGCCTCCCGGCCCCGGGGTGGCCATTTAGGGGGTGCGGGACCGGATTGCGAGTCCCGAATCAGTTATCAGCGGTGTCTAAACACCGTTCTCATCCCGCATTTTCCCGGTATCGTTGATTTTGAGCTGCCTCAACGCCCAGCCCGGGCGGACCGTGCAGGTGAAACAAGACGGGCGGGAAGGCAAGCCAAACCAAGGTTTGAGGCGGCGACGCTTGTCCGGGTCCAGCCCGGCGACGCATACTCGCGCCCATAATCAGGACGGGCTTGCGGATGTTTTTCGGTCGCGAACGCCTGTCGAGTGGAGGGGAATATGTCCGAGAAGATTTACGAGGTGCCTGCGGAGTGGTCGAAGCGCGCCTGGATCGATGACGCCAAGTACCGCGACATGTACGAACTCTCGGTCAAGGATCCCAGCGGCTTCTGGGCCGATCAGTCCAAGCGGATCGACTGGATCAAGGAGCCCACCAAGGTCGAGAACGTCTCCTTTGCGCCCGGCAACATCTCGATCAAGTGGTTCGAGGACGGCGTGCTCAACGCGGCCTACAACTGCATCGACCGCCATCTCGCCAAGCGGGGCGACCAGACCGCCATCATCTGGGAAGGCGACGACCCCTCGCAGTCGAAGCACATCACCTACAAGGAACTGCACGACGAAGTGTGCCGGATGGCCAACATCCTGCGCACCCGCAACGTCAAGAAGGGCGATCGCGTCACCATCTATCTGCCGATGATCCCCGAGGCCGCCTACGCCATCCTCGCCTGCGCGCGGATCGGCGCCATCCACTCGGTGGTGTTCGCCGGCTTCTCGCCCGACAGCCTCGCGCAGCGCATCAACGACTGTCAGTCCAAATTCGTCATCACCGCCGATGAAGGCCTGCGCGGCGGCCGCAAGGTGCCGCTGAAGGCCAATCTCGATGCCGCGCTGGAAAAAGCCCCTGGTGTCGACTGGGTCGTGGTGGTCAAGCGCACCGGCGGCGCCGTCGACATGAACCCGACGCGTGACCTCTGGTATCACGACGCGGTCCAGATGGTGACCACGGAATGCCCGTGCGAGCACATGAACGCGGAAGACCCGCTGTTCATCCTCTACACCTCGGGCTCGACGGGTCAGCCCAAGGGCGTGCTGCACACCACCGGCGGCTATCTCGTGTTCGCGTCGATGACGCATCAATACGTCTTCGACTACCACGACGGCGATATCTACTGGTGCACCGCCGACGTCGGCTGGGTCACCGGCCACAGCTACATTCTGTACGGGCCGCTGGCCAACGGCGCGACCACGCTGATGTTCGAGGGCGTGCCGAACTATCCCGACAATTCGCGGTTCTGGAACGTCGTCGACAAGCACAAGGTCAACATCTTCTACACCGCGCCGACCGCGATCCGCGCGCTGATGCAGGGCGGCGACGAGCCGGTGAAGAAGACCTCGCGCAAGACGCTGCGCCTGCTCGGCTCGGTCGGCGAGCCGATCAATCCGGAAGCCTGGGAATGGTATCACCGCGTGGTCGGCGACGACCGCTGCCCGATCGTCGACACCTGGTGGCAGACCGAGACCGGCGGCATCCTGATCACGCCGCTGCCGGGCGCAACGAAGCTCAAGCCAGGCTCGGCGACGCGGCCCTTCTTCGGCGTGGTGCCCGAGATCGTCGATGCCGATGGCAAACCGCTTGATGGCGCGACGCAGGGCAATCTCTGCATCACCCGCTCATGGCCGGGCCAGATGCGCACCGTTTATGGCGACCATGCCCGCTTCGAGCAGACCTACTTCTCGACCTACAAGGGCAAGTACTTCACCGGCGACGGCTGCCGCCGCGACGAGGACGGCTACTACTGGATCACCGGCCGCGTCGACGACGTGATCAACGTCTCCGGCCACCGCATGG
>JAHCKB010000014.1 GCA_026125985.1 Bradyrhizobium sp. | reverse complement strand
CAGGGTGATTGCCTTTGCCGCATTCGCGAGCGCCCGGCGTGGCTGTCGCCAGCTGGCCGAGAACAGCGCGGCGATCATGCCGCGTGCGCACCTGGCGGGCAGCAATGCGGTCGATCCATGGTGAGGAGAAAGCCCAAAATACTTCTCGAAGAACGCCGGCTCGTTATCGGTACGAGCATCAAGCTCACCCCGCACATAGTCGGCCGTATCATCGTGATGGGCGAGCATCTGAGGAGAATCTTCGTGTTTGACTGTTGCTTCGGGCAAGGTCGCGATGGCTAGACCGTGCTCGTGCATGCGGGCCGAAAGCAGCACCGGTGCAAATTGGCCGTATTGAGGCTCAAGTGGACCGGCTTTTCGGAAAGCATCTTGTCGGATGCAGAAAGCTGCGCGATGCAGTCGAGGCCAAGTCGAGGGTAGCGCCCAGATGGCGTGTATCTGGGCGAACCAGCGCCTCATGAGTCCTGCCATCAAGTGATCCTGAAAGCTGCGGATCCTGAAATTGACAGCAACGGCTTCTGGGTGAGCAACGATCCATTCGGTCATTGCAGCGACGCTTCCGTTTTCGGGAACGGCGTGGGCTTCGACGAAAAGGAGCCATGGGGTTGTCGCTGCACGTGCTCCTGCATTCCAGTAATCGGCGTCCCGCCCCTTGCTCGGAAGCAAGATAAGACTGTCTTGGGGCCGCAGCGCCGTTTCCAGTTCCCGTTTTTCCGCCTCGTTCACCGCGCCAGCCGCAACGATGACGCGATATCGATCGGCCGCGACATTCTGTTGGTCGCCCCAGCGGCGGATGCATTCCACGACATCACTGCGTACGTCGAAAACAGGGTAGATCACCGTCAGTATGGGGGGCAACTTTGCGATGCTACTGCTGTCGGTCGATTCCACGGGATCTCGTGACAGTTCTATCTGACTACTATTTGGGATCTCGTCGACCAGCCAATTCCCGGTAGAAGCCAGCAACCGGTACTTGTTCTGCGGGCCAACCGTCCAGTTGACATGAAACAGAAACGGAGAGAGATCGCCCTCCATCGGCGGCAGGCCCGCAGGTTGATCCAGCATACTTCTGTATCCAAGTCCGTTCGGAAACAGTGCCTCCGGCAACATGAAGATGTCCTGCAACCATCCGGAGTTGAGCTCGATCAGTCGCTGGCAAGCGCCCTGATCGTCAAGGCGTTCATCCTTGGACAGGTTGTCACGGAGCTCGATCAGTCCGTTGATGAAAGTGGTTGTTCGGCTCGATTTCCTGAGGGAGACGAATCCGGCGCAGACCGCCGGCGGAAATCTCGGTTGGCCTTCAGTCTGGAAAGCCAGCGGATACGCTTGTGCAACCTGAATGAGATAGGGAATGGGGTTGCGTAGCCAGATCACGTCAAGATCCGAGTAGATTACGTGCTCGAAATCTCTCAGCAATTGCCGGATGAAGAGTATTTTCATCCATGAAATGCTGTTGAATTGCTGAGAACCGAAGCTGCTGTAAGACTCGAACGGTGTGTTCTGGGCAGAGTTCTCGATCAAAGTGACCCGGATTTGGCTGGAATATTGCCGGGCTGTACTGCGGATCGAGGCACGGGCATTTTCGGGGCACCCGACATGGATTTGATCGGGACCGACCCCCGTTCGCAGGATTCCCTTGATGGCGTTGGAAAGAAAAGGTTCCGTGCCCAACGTGGCGAGGAGGGCCACGATTGGCCGCGGTGCGGATGAGCCGTGACCGTCGCGTCGAGAAAGATCCTCCATTAGTCTGCCGTCCTATCGGGGGCGTGCCGTGGATCTGCCCGCGCGTCTCGTTTCGTCGGTGCCGCGGAACAGGATCATCCTGCGTTCGCTTTCAGCCCGGCTGCCTCAATACCGGCCACCGCACAAATCTCGTCGTTGTCGGACGTGTCGCCGCTGACGCCGACCGCGCCAAGCAGTGTCGTGCCGTTCTGTATCAACACGCCGCCGGGCACGGGTACCAGCCGGCCCTGTGCCAGCGCGTTTACGGCACTGACGAAATAGGCCTGCTCCTGGGCGCGCTGGAAAAGCGCTCGCGAGCCCATTCCGAGGGCCAGCGCGCCATAGGCCTTGCCATGGGCGATCTCGGCCCGCATCAGGCTGGTGCCATCCTGCGCGGCCGTGACTTTTACGGCGCCACGCGCATCCAGGATCGTAATGACCAGCGGCTTGAACTTCTTCTCAACCGCCTTCGCCAGCGCGGCGTCAAGAATCTTGCGAGCAACATCGAGGGTAAGGTCGGCCATGAATTATTCCTTCGTAGTGACGGGAAAGGGGTCGGTACTGTCGAGACTTAGTGCGAGTACACGCGCGACATGGATAGCTTCGCGCGCCGTGCCATCCTTGATCTGATGCCGGCAGGATGTTCCATCGGCGACGACGATGGTCTGGTCGTCCGCGCGCCGTACGGCCGGCAGCAACGACAGTTCGGCCATCTCCATCGATGCCTCGTGGGTGTCCGCGCCATAGCCAAAAGCGCCCGCCATGCCGCAGCAGCTGCTTTCGATGGTTTCAACCCTCAATTCCGGAACCAGCCGGAGGACTTTCTCCACCGGCTTGAATGCTCCGAACGATTTCTGGTGACAGTGACCGTGCACCAGCGCTTTTGCGTCGATTGCTCCAAGCGGCAGTTTCAGCCGTCCAGTCTCGGCCTCGTGCACCAGAAACTCTTCCAGCAGAAGCGCCTGTGCGCTGATCGCCCTCGCGTCGTTATCTGAGCGGACCGAGAGCAATTCGTCGCGCAGCGTAAGTAGGCAGCTCGGCTCCAGTCCAACGATCGGCACGCCGCGAAGGGCAAACGGCGCGTAAGTCGTAACGAGCCGTGCGAGCTCTTCACGGGCCTGATCCACCAGGCCGACAGAGAGGAAAGTTCGTCCGCAGCACAGAGACCTGCTTCCGTCGGCCGGTTTTGGAATGTGCACCCGATAACCGCCCGCAACCAGCACTCTTAGAGCGGCCTCGAGATTTTCGCGTTCGTAGGCACGGTTGAACGTGTCGGCAAACAGCACGACCTCGCGTCCGTCCACGGGTCCAAACACGTCCATGTCAGGTGCGAATACGTCATGGCGAAAGACGGGCAGCGAGCGTTTCGCGCTGATGCCAAGGAACTTCTCGAACAAGCTCCGCAACAATGCGCTGCGATTTCGCCAGTTTGCGATCGGCGCAAACCGCGAGGCCAGGCCGACGTAGCGCGGTAGATAGGCGACCAGCCGGTCGCGGAGTGAAATTCCGTACTTGGTCGCGCGCGCCGTCAGCACTTCAATCTTCATCTTGGCCATGTCGACGCCGGTCGGACATTCGTGGCGGCAGGCCTTGCAGGAGACGCAAAGCGTGAGCGCTTCCATCATCTCGTCGGACGTGAGCGCGTCCGGGCCGAGCTGTCCCGAAATGGCCAAACGCAGCGTGTTGGCCCGGCCGCGCGTCACGTCCTTCTCGTTGCGGGTAGCGCGATAGGACGGGCACATCACGCCGCCTTCGAGCTTCCGGCAGGCGCCGTTGTTGTTGCACATCTCGATCGCGCCCTGGAAACCGCCGCCGGCACCGGGATAGGCAGACCAGTCCAGCACTGTCCGGAGTTCGCCTACGCGATAGTCGGGCGAATAGCGAAACAGCGAGCGATCGTCCATCCTGGGTGCATCGACGATCTTGCCGGGATTGAGCACGCGGTCAGGATCGAAGCGCTCTTTCACTTCCCGGAAATCGGCAATGATCCTCTCTCCGAACATACTTTGGTGGAACTCCGAACGCACCAGGCCGTCGCCGTGCTCGCCGGAATGCGAGCCTTTGTACTCGCGCACCATGGCGAAGGCCTCCTCGGCAATGGCCCGCATTGCCTTGATATCCTTCTCCAGCTTCAGATTGAGCACAGGTCGTACATGCAGGCAGCCTTCGGAGGCATGCGCATACATCGTGCCGCGCGTACCGTGCTTCGCAAAAATGGCGTTCAGGCGCTCGGTATAGTCAGCAAGGTGCGGCAGCGGTACCGCACAGTCTTCGACGAATGAGACGGGTTTGCCTTCCTGTTTCATCGACATCATGACGTTGAGGCCGGAGGTGCGGAAATCCGCGATCGCCGTCTGTAACGCCGGTTCGACGACATCGACCACGCCGCCCCATTTGCGCTGCGGATGGCTCCATCCGAAGCCGAGATCGACCATCAGTTCGGAAAGCTGTTTCAGCTTCTGCAGGTTGTCGGCCTGTTCTTCTTCGGCGAACTCCACGATCAGGAGCGCGTCGGGATCGCCGCGCACGGTGGTGTCGATCACGGTCCGAAACATGGCGATGTCACGCCCAAGCGCAATCATGGTACGATCAACCAGTTCGACTGCGATCGGGCGCAGTCTTACGAGATGCTGAGCTGCGTCCATCGCCTCGTAAAAGCTGCCGAAGTGACAAACGCCGAGTACCTTGTTGCGGATGATGGGCCAGAGCTTCAGCTCGACCTGTGTGGTGAAGGCGAGGGTGCCTTCGGAGCCGACCAGCAAATGCGCCAGATTGTTAGGGGCATTGCGCGGCACCAGCGCGTCGAGATTATAGCCGCCGACCCGGCGTTGCACTTTTGGAAAACGTGCGGCGATCTCGGCGGCCTCGCGCTCGCCGAGATCGAGCATGTCGCGGAACAGTGAAGGTCCATTCTTGGGTGAATTCGCTCGTGCAAGGTCGCGCGGCACTTCTCCGAAATGCAGCAACGTTCCGTCTGCGAGCGCGGCATCTATCGCCAGTGTGTTGTCGCGCATGGTGCCGTAACGCAGTGAGCGGCCGCCGCAGGAATTATTGCCGGCCATGCCACCAATAGTGGCGCGCGAGGCGGTTGAAACATCGACCGGGAACCAAAGCCCGTGCTGTTTCAGTTGCCGGTTGAGGTCGTCGAGCACGATGCCGGGTTCGACCAGGCAGGTCCGGCTTGACACATCGACGGAAACAAGCCGGTTCAGGTGCTTCGAGAAGTCGACAACGATACCTTCGTTGATGGTCTGGCCACATTGCGAGGTGCCGCCGCCGCGGGGGGTGACGATTCGGCGCTCGTCGCGGCAGATGGCGAGGGTCCTGAGGGCCTCATCCATGCTGCGGGGCACGACAACCCCGGCCGGCACGATCTGGTAGAAAGAGGCATCCGTGGCGTAGCGACCGCGGCTGGGGGCGTCGAACAGGATATCGCCGGCGATCTCGCGCGAGAGGCGCGCCGCCAGCGCGCTGTTTTCCGCAGAATTTCGCGAATTTCCGGCCTTCGCTGCCGCCATGGATGGCCTCACCTGATGTCCCTGAACTGTCTTGCCTTCCGGGCTCGGGCTTGGCAAGGCAAAGCCCTGCCCACCACGCATTGGCGGCCCCCACCAAGCGTGGGACAAGTCCGCTGAATAGTGGTATTCGAGCGGCTCGCAAAGCCAAGGGACTATCAAGGCAAGACCGGGAAGGACGCCCATGACCGTGCACACTGGAAGGCATTTTCTGCAAATTCCGGGACCGACCAACGTGCCGGACCGGGTGCTGCGCGCCATGGACATGCCGACCATGGACCATCGCGGTCCGGAGTTCGCCGAGATCGGCTTTGCCGTGCTGGCCGCGATGCAGCGGGTGTTCCGCACCAAGCAGCCGGTGATCATCTATCCTTCATCGGGAACCGGAGCCTGGGAAGCGGCGATCGTCAATACGCTTGCGCCCGGTGACAAGGTGCTGATGGCGGAAACCGGCCAGTTTGCCGTGCTGTGGCGAGGCATCGCCGACAAGTTCAAGCTCGACGTCGACTTCATCCCCGGCGACTGGCGTCATGGCGCCGACCTTACTGAGATCGAGGCACGGCTGTCGGCCGACAAGGCGCACAAGATCAAGGCAGTCTGCGTCGTTCACAACGAGACCTCGACGGCCTGCGTCACCGACCCGCGCGCAGTTCGCAAGATCATGGACGATGTCAAGCATCCGGCGCTTCTCATGGTCGACACCATCTCCGGTCTCGGCTCGCTCGAATACGAGCACGACGCCTGGGGCATCGACGTATCGGTGGCGGGTTCGCAGAAGGGCCTGATGCTGCCGCCTGGCCTCGGTTTCAACGCCGTTTCGGAAAAGGCGATTGCGGTCGCCAAGGCCAATACCGCGATGCGCTCCTATTGGGACTGGCAGGACGTCATCAACATCAACAAGGCCGGCACCTGGCCCTATACGCCCGCGACCAATCTGCTGTTTGGTTTGCGCGAGGCGATCAAGATGCTTGAGGAAGAAGGGCTCGAGAATGTGTTCGCCCGACACAAGCGTCACAGTGCGGCGACACGGGCTGCGATGAAGGTGTGGGGCCTCGAGACGCAGTGCCTCGACCCGAATGCGCACTCGCCGGCGCTGACCGGCGTGCGCATGCCCGAAGGTCACGACGCCGACAATTTCCGCAAGGTGGTGCTCGAAAACTTCGACATGTCGCTCGGGACCGGCCTGAACAAGGTCAAGAGCAAGTTGTTCCGCATCGGCCATATCGGCCATTTCAACGACCTTATGCTGATGGGCACGCTATCTGGCGTCGAGATGGGTCTCGATCTCGCCAAGGTCCCGCATCGCGGGGGTGGTGTTGTGGCGGCGATGGACGTGCTGAAGGGCCGCGACGTCGTGCAGATGCCCAAGGCGGCAGTGGCCTGAACCGACTGCGGTCTTCGCCAGAAGAGAAAGAGCCACGATGAATGCGCCGGTCACTGCTACCGAAGATCTGATCTATTCCGTCGAGAACGGTATCGCCCGAATCACTTTCAACCGCCCGCAGGCCCGCAACGCGCTGACCTTCGCGATGTACGAACAGATGGCGTCCATCTGCGAGTCCATCAACGAGGATCGTTCGATCAAGGCGCTGATCCTGACGGGTGCGGGCGACAAGGCATTTGCTTCCGGCACGGACATCTCGCAGTTTCGCGCTTTCAAGACCGCGCAGGATGCGCTCGACTATGAGGCGCGGATCGACCGCGTGCTGGGTACGCTGGAATCCTGCCGCGTGCCTGTCATTGCGGCAATCGCCGGCGCTTGCACCGGCGGCGGTGCGGGAATTGCCGCCTGCTGCGACATTCGTATCGGCACCGAGTCGACCCGCATGGGGTTCCCGATTGCTCGAACGCTTGGCAATTGCTTGTCGATGTCGAACATCTCCCGCGTGGTATCGCTCGTCGGCGCGGCACGCACCAAGGATATGATCTTCAAGGCACGTCTCGTCGAAGCGCAGGAAGCGCTTGCGCTCGGGTTGCTGAACGAAATCGTGCCCGACGTCATGGTGCTGCAACGCCGAGCCGAAGAGACCGCCAAACTGGTTGCCAGCCATGCACCGATCACGCTCGAGGTTACCAAGGAAGCCGTGCGCCGCATCCGCCGTACCCTGTCGCGCGACGAGGGCGAAGACCTGATCCTCAAGGCTTATATGAGCGAGGATTTCCGCGAAGGCATGGACGCCTTCCTCAACAAGCGGACGCCGAATTGGAAGGGCAAGTAAGTCCATCCCAGTTGTTGCTGCCGTCCGTGACGGTGATCGGCGACCACTAGCCTTCCGCATGGCCGTAACCGGCCATGCGGACACGAACCTTCTCGATCTCCTCCTTCGACAAGAGCGGTGGTTTTCCCAGCTGCAGTGCCGCGTGATATTGCCGTGCCAGCGTTTCGACCTCGACAGCCAGCCACATCGCCTTGGCCAGCGACGGCCCCACGGCGATCATGCCGTGATGGGCCAGCAGGCAAGCGAGCCGCTCCTCCAGCGCGCGCACGGCATGATCGGACAGTTCCTGCGTGCCGAAGGTGGCATAGGGCGCGCAGCGGATCGTGTCGCCACCGGCACAGGCGACCATGTAATGCACCGGCGGAATTTCCATCCCCATGATCGCGAGCGCGGCGCAGTAGATCGGGTGGGCATGCACCACCGCTTCGACATCCGGCCGGGCCTTCAGAATATCGCGGTGGAAGCGCCATTCGCTTGACGGACGCTGCGCAGGATCGTGCGAGCCGTCGGGGCCCATATGGACGATCTGCTCGGGACGCATGGTTTCGTAGGGCGTGCTGGTCGGTGTGATCAGCAGGCCATCACCGTGGCGTATGCTGATATTGCCGGAGGTACCCTGGTTGATGCCCAGCGCATTCATGCGCCGACAGGCATCGATGATGGATTGGCGCTTGTCGCGGTCTTTCATGACCGGCATATCATCGTGCTTCGGGTTCGAGAACAAGGGTTGATTGTTGCGCCGCAGTATAGTCGAACATTTTCTGGACGAGAACGAACTGGAGCAATCATGACCCGCGCCGTGCTCGGCATCATCGGCGGATCCGGCATTTATGACCTGCCGGGTCTGGAGGACGTCCGCGACGAGGCGGTGGCAACCCCATGGGGCGAGCCATCGGCGCCCCTGCGTCGCGGTACCCTTGCCGGCCTGTCGATCGTCTTTCTGCCGCGCCACGGCAAGGGCCATGTCCTGTCGCCCTCCGACATCAACTACCGCGCCAACATCGATGCGCTCAAGCGGGCAGGGGTCACCGATCTGGTGGCGCTGTCGGCCTGCGGCTCTTTTCGGGAGGAATTGCCGCCCGGCATGTTCGTTCTGGTCGATCAATTCGTCGACCGCACCTTCAGGCGCGAGAGTTCCTTCTTCGGCAGGGGGTGTGTCGCCCATGTCTCGATGGCCCATCCGGTGTCGCCGCGGCTGCGCGAACGTCTCGCCGTCGCCGCGAAAGCGGAAGCCATCGATGCGGCGGATGGCGGCACCTATGTGTGCATGGAGGGGCCGCAATTCTCCAGCCTTGCCGAAAGCCTGACCTACAAGGAGGCGGGCTATTCGGTGATCGGGATGACCAACATGCCCGAAGCCAAGCTCGCTCGCGAGGCCGAGATTTGCTACGCCAGCGTCGCCATGGTCACCGATTATGATTGCTGGCACCCGCATCATGATGCTGTCACCGTGCAGGACATCATCCGCATGCTCAATTCCAATGCCGACAAGGCAAAGGCGTTGGTTGCGCGGTTGGCGCGCGATTTCCCCAGGGAACATGAACCGTGCCCGATCGGCTCGGATCGCGCGCTCGAGACTGCCCTGATTACCGCCCACGAGGCGCGCGATCCTGAATTGCTGAAGAAGCTCGATGCGGTGGCGGGAAGGGTGCTTCGGCCGTGAAGGTTGACGGCAAACATTTCCGCAGCATCTGGCTGGAGCCCGACGGCTGGTCGGTGAGCGCGATTGACCAGCGTCGTCTTCCGCATGAGTTCGTGATCGCCGAGATACCAAACGCGGAGGCGGCCAGCGCGGCGATCCGCACGATGTTGGTGCGCGGCGCGCCGCTGATCGGCGCCACCGCTGCTTTCGGCATGGCGCTCGCCATGCGCGACGACCGCTCTGACGCAGGTCTCGACCGCGCCTATGAGATGCTGGTAAATGCGCGGCCGACCGCAATCAACCTAAAATGGGCGCTTGACGAGATGATGCGCGTCCTTCGGCGGTTGCCGCCGTCCTCGCGCGCACAGGCCGCCTATGCGCGCGCCGGCGAGATTGCCGAAGAAGACGTTGCCATCAATCGCGAGATCGGCAGGCACGGTCTGGCGCTGATCGAGACGATCGCCGAGGCCAAGAGGCCGGGCGAACCCGTCAACGTGCTCACCCATTGCAACGCCGGCTGGCTTGCCACTGTCGACTGGGGCACCGCGACCTCGCCGATCTACCAGGCGCATGACCGCGGCATTCCTGTCCATGTCTGGGTCGATGAGACCCGCCCGAGAAATCAGGGCGCTTCGCTGACAGCCTGGGAACTTGGCCATCACGGCGTCCCGCATACAGTGATCGCCGACAACACCGGCGGTCACCTGATGCAGCACCGCATGGTCGATCTCGTCATCGTTGGAACCGACCGTGTCGCGGCCAACGGCGACGTCTGCAACAAGATCGGCACCTACCTGAAGGCCCTTGCCGCCCGCGATAACGGCGTACCTTTCTATGTTGCGCTGCCGTCGCCGACCATCGACTTCCGCATCAACGACGGCGTCGCAGAAATCCCGATCGAGCAGCGGGAGGCGAGCGAAGTCACGGAGATGACCGGCCGCACCAGGGATGGCCGCATTGAGACCGTGCGAGTTGTTCCCCAAGGCTCGCAAGTAGCCAACTACGCCTTTGACGTCACGCCGGCACGGCTGGTTACGGGGTTGATCACGGAGCGCGGCGTGTTTGCCGCAAACCGCGTTGCACTTGCGAGTGCATTCCCGGAAAGCGCCGCGGGTCATTGACGCAAGTCCTATCGGCGCGTATCCCCATTCACCACCCTCGCAAGCCGCATACCCGCATGTCCACACTGATATTAAGTAGTGGTCGACGATCCGTCCGCGCCTGAAGCGGGTTCGCTTGCCCTGCCACGTGGTCGATGTCGCCATCTGACTGCTCCTTCTCATGCTCGCAGCGACGCTCGGGTATGACAATAGGAAGGGAAGCCACCGGCCCACAGCCCTACTATTCCCATTTTACCTATCCATCATTCTTTCTGGAGCTAGTCTCTATGAGCTCGCCCGCGCGTTCCTTACGCAAGGAGTTGCGGGAAATACTCGTCACACAGCCCGGCACTGCCGCGTGCTCGCGGTGTTTGTTTCAACCGTGCTGTCCGTCTCGATATCGAATCTCTCGGCCTATATGTGCAGGCTTCTTGTTGATGCGCGTGTGGGACACGCGAGTCCCTGGCATCAGGAGAAATGGGAGCTTGCCACCGGCCTGCTGAACCAAAATGGGTTGCCGACTTCGTTCAGGTCTTGGTAGCATCTTGGTCAGAAAGGGAGTATCATAGTGAGTTATCGGGTTCTGCTGGTAATCTGTATAGCGCTGGTTTGCTTCGGTGTGCTCACAATTGCAGTGTCACCCGGTTTCTTAATGAATTTTCTTGGGGCAAACATCGTGGCTCTTGGTGGAGCGGCTGCTTACCTCATTCTCTCGCACCGAGCCGAAAAGCGCCTCTGATAGATATCGATCCTCCCAAGAAGCAGACGAGTCTGAAGGGCATTCAGCTTCATTTCGATTGAGGGGGCATGTAAGACCACCGAATGGAGCCGCATTCGATTGTAGAAGTCCTCGATGCAGGAAGGGGCCATGCAGGCGTGGGTGAGTTTGGTCTCGGAGATGGAAGAAGCTTTCCATCAGACCATTGTCGTAGCAGTCGGCGTCGCGGCTCATTGAAGCAGTGCCTCCAGCGTCCGGGCGGCAGGCCTGTGAGGTGTATTCGATACCGCAAGTGGTAGATTGGTCCGTCGTCTTGGCCGTTGAGCCCCGGGGTTGCGCTGAGATTATTCTCTGGATCGGCGGAAGCCGGAGTTTTTCGGATTGGGGGCACTCGTCTTCGAGCGGTGAGCCTTAGTCGGGCAATAATCGCTTCGACAGACTGAAAGCGAATGTGTAGAGGGACAAGGCGTCGATGGCGGCGTGATCGCCGGCTGGCAGTGCCTTGCGCACGCGATGCAGCGCTGCGCGGACGGCGGTTTCGTCCAGCCCTTCGATCAGCAGGAGCGCAGTAAAGGAGCCGTCATCGCCGCGCATGCCCTTTTCGCTGGTCTGGATCGAAGTCGTCTCCGTGTCGGTGAGGAGAACGCGCGCGGCAACAACGCGATCGAGGCGCGCCAGCTCGGTCGTGGCGGCGCTGGCATCGAACGCTGGCACATGATCGAAGCGTAGAGGGGCGATGACGCCGCCCTGGCCGAGACCTGCGGAGGCGGCGACCCGGCCGCCGCCGCGCACAAAATTGCGGATCCTCGGCATGATGCGCTGTGTCCATGGCGTGGGCGCGTTCAGTCGGGTGAGGTAATCGGCCGCGCCGATGACATGTTCGTCCGCGAGTTCATACAAGATGAAGTAGCGGTTTACGGCCGCGCCCTGCGCGCGGAAAACCCTGCAGGCGAGGAAACTGCCGATGCCGACGCGTTCGGCTGCGTGCTCGCGCGTCATCCAGTGCGCCCAGTCGGTCTCGTCCTCCGGCGCAAGATCGCTCCAGATCGCGAGATAGCCGGTCCCTTGCATGCGCCCGACCTCACACTACCTTGCGCTGGCGGAGATCGGCGATCTCGTCATTGGCAAAGCCGAATTCGGCCAGCACCTCTTCGGTTTGCTCGCCGAATTCCGGTGGCCGCGCCGCCATCCTGCTCGGCGTGCGGGATAGCGTCACGGGTTGGCTAACCAACTGGATGTGGCGGTTCTCGTCGTTGGGGACGTGCTGCGCCATGCCCAGATGCTTCACTTGCGCATCATCGAACATCTGGTCGATGGAATAGATCGGCCCGCAGGGGACACCGGCAGCATTCAGGTCTTTCACCCAGGTTTCCGTCGACTTCTGTACGGTCAGTTTTTCGATGGCGGCATTGAGCGCGTCACGGTTCTTGGAGCGCGCGGGCGCGGTGGCGTAGTCGGGATTTGTGACCAACTCCGGCGCGCCGATCGCCTGCGCGCAGCGTTCCCAGATACGACCACCCGTCGTGGCGATGTTGATGTAGCCGTCCGAAGTCTTGAAAACGCCGGTTGGGATGGAGGTCGGATGATTGTTGCCTGCCTGCTTTGCTACTTCCTTCTCCATCAGCCAGCGCGACGCCTGGAAATCGAGCATGAAGATCTGCGCCTGCAGCAGCGAGGTCTGCACCCACTGGCCTTCGCCGGAAACATCGCGCTCCAGCAGCGCCGTAAGGATGCCGAGTGCGCAAAACAGGCCTGCCGTGAGGTCGGCGACGGGAATGCCGACCCGCATCGGGCCGCCGCCCGGCGCCCCGGTTACCGACATCAGCCCGCCCATCCCCTGCGCGATCTGATCGAATCCCGGGCGCTTGTGATAGGGCCCATCCTGGCCAAAGCCGGAAATGCTGCCATAGACGATGCGCGGATTGACCTTGCGGACGCTCTCATAGTCGATGCCGAGCTTGCCTTTAACGTCCGGGCGGAAGTTCTCGACGATGACATCGGCCTGCCTGGCGAGCCGCATGAACACCTCAAGGCCCCTGGGGTCCTTCAGGTTCAGCGTCATAGCCCGCTTGTTGCGGTGCAAATTCTGGAAGTCCGAGCCTTGGCGCGGGCCGCCCGGCTGTTCACCGGTAGCATCCTCCAATAGTGCATCGATCTTGATGACATTGGCTCCCCAATCGGCGAGCTGGCGCACGCAGGTTGGCCCCGAACGGACACGGGTGAGGTCGAGCACGGTGAAGCGGGATAGGGCCTGGGAAGCGCGCGGGAAGGGCATTTGATATGACTCCGGCACACAGGGGTGCAATGCTGATGCTATGCGTATAGGCTACGTCGGTTTCATCGACAATCCTTAGTCCGGTTGCTCGATGTTTACCGCGAGAGAAGACTTTCGGCAGTGCTCGGAGAAAGAACTCGCTGCTGTCACACGATCATCGAATCAACGCTGATCCACAATTACCTTTCCATCATTTGGCAATGACCCGTGCGCCACTAGTTCGACGCAGCCACTGAGTTTTGTTACCGCGCGGAGCGTTGCGGCTAGCTGATCTCGCAAGACGGTGCCGGGCAAAGCGCACTCCGCTAGCAAAGTCATTACATCAATCTCGCCGGAGCGGCCAACGACGAGGCGCAGCCGGCCGAGTTCGGGATGACGTCTTCCGATTTCGGCGACCTGCTCCGGGCGCACGAACATTCCCTTTACTTTCGTCGTCTGATCGGCGCGACCCATCCAGCCGTTGATGCGCATGTTGGTTCGGCCGCACGGACTCTTGCCCGGTAGTGCCGCGGTGAGGTCGCCGATCGCTAGCCTGATCCAGGGGTGATGCGAATCCAGCGAGGTGACGACGATCTCGCCGACATCGCCCTCGGCGACGGGATCGCCGGTGCCTGGCTTGACGATCTCCAGGATCAGGTCTTCGTTGACCGTCATGCCCTCGCGCGCCGGGGTCTCGAACGCGATGAGCCCCAAATCAGCCGTGCCGAAGGCCTGATAGGCATCAATGCCGCGCGACTTGATCTCTTGCTGCAGTGTTTTCGGGAAGGCGGCGCCGGAGACCATCGCGCGCTTGATCGAGGAGACGTCGCGTCCGGCGCCAGCAGCGGCGTCGAGCAGGATCTTCAGGAAATCCGGCGTGCCGCTGTAACCGACCGGCCGATAGGCCTCGATCAGCTCGAACTGCGCATCGATATTGCCCGGGCCCGCGGGAATGACCGCGCAGCCGAGCGCACGCGCCGAAGCGTCGAAGATGAAGCCGCCGGGGGTCAGGTGATAGCTGAAGGTATTGAGCACGACGTCGCCCGGCCGGAAGCCGATGGCATGAAGCGCGCGGGCGCCGCGCCAGGGGTCGGCTTCGCGGCCTTCCGGCTCGAAAATCGGCCCCGGCGAGGTGAACAGCCGGGAAAACGAGCCGGGCGCGGCCGCCACGAAGCCGCCGAAGGGCGGGGCGGCCTTGTGCAGGGCGGGAAGCTCCGACTTCCGGAGCACCGGCAGGCGCGCCAGAGCGGCCCGGCTGGTCAGGCTTGCCGGATCGACCCCCTTCAACCGCTCGGCGTAGCCGGGCGCCTCCATGGCCTTGCGCAGCGCGCCAGGGAGCCGGGCGAACAGGTCCGCCTCCCGGCTTTCGGGATCGCGCGTTTCCAGGGCGTCATAATGCTCGGTCATGGCGGGCTCCGGCCGATTGCGGTTCGGCGTTGGCGTGGTATCAGACGGTCATTGGCGGTACCGGGGGTAGTGTCAGGGAGAACAATGGTCGATCCGTCCACTGCCTCGGCTAGAGATGCCGACGACATCGTCGCAACGCTCAAATCCCGGATCATCGAACGCTCCCTGCCGCTGTGGTCGGGGGAAGGCTGGGATGGCGCGGCCGGCGGGTTTGTCGATCGGCTTGATGCGGAAGGCCGTGCCGACCGGTTGGCGCCGCGGCGGACGTTCGTGCAGGCACGCCAGATCTATTGCTTTGCCAAGGCCGCCCAGATGGGCTGGTACGCTGAGGGCAAAGAGATTGCGCTCCGCGGACTTGAGCATCTCCTGCGCAAGGCCAAGTCGCCTGACGGCCAGCCGGGCTACGTCCACCGGTTCGAGGCCGACGGGGCCGTGCTCGATCCCAGGCGGGATACCTACGACCACGCCTTCGTGCTGCTGGCGCTGGCGACGGTCTATTCTCTGGACCGCGACGCGCAGGTACGTGCGGAAATCGATGCGGCGCTCTCATTTGTCGACACCCGGCTGCGCTCGCCGCATGGCGGCTTCGCGGAAGGATTTCCTGTGACGCTGCCGCGGCGGCAAAATCCGCAGATGCACCTGTTCGAGGCGATGATCGCGCTGTTCGACGCAACGTACGATCTCGTCTTTCAGCAGCGCGCCGGAGAGTTCTTTGGCCTGTTCATGGCCAGTCTCTACGACAAGCAGAGGCAGACGCTCGGCGAATATTTTGAGGAGGATTGGTCGAAGATCGAGCCTGTCGTGGTCGAGCCGGGACATCAGGCCGAATGGGTGTGGCTGCTGAAGGGCTTTGAGCGCATCACCGGCTGTCCGACGGGGCGCCCGCGCGGCGAACTGCTCGCCACCGCGCTGCGTTACCAGGATGCGGCGACGGGCTGCCTGATCGATGTGGGCGACGCTGCCGGAAATGCCATGCGCGACACGCGCCGGCTGTGGCCGCAGACGGAAATCGCGAAAGCATGGATTGCGCAGGCCGAATCGGGCGAGGAGGGTGCGGCCGATGCGGCGCGTGCAGCGCTGGCGCGGCTCGAACGGCACTACCTTCGTCATCCCGTCGAGGGCGGCTGGTACGACCAATTCGACCGCGACGGAACCTCGCTTGTCGCAACCATTCCGGCGTCTTCGTTCTATCATGTGCTCTGCGCCGTCACGGAAGCGGAACAAGTGCTGAGTTGAACCCGAATTCTGTTTTGGAGCGTCTTCCTCACGCGAGCTGGTCTCCGCTTCGCTCGAAAACGCCACGTACTGATTACAGCCAGCGCTTGCGCCGCTTGAAGCTCTTGAGGTTCTTGAAACTCTTGCGTTGGTCGCCGGCGCCGCCGAGATAGAATTCCTTGACGTCCTCGTTGTCGCGCAGCTCATTGGCGGAGCCGTCGAGCACCACCTTGCCCTGCTCCATGATATAGCCGTGGCTTGCCACTGAAAGCGCGGCGCGGGCGTTCTGCTCGACCAGCAGGATGGTGACGCCGAGATCGCGATTGATCTCGCGGATAATGGAAAACACTTCCTTCACCAGCAGCGGCGACAGGCCCATCGACGGTTCATCCATCAGGATCATCTTCGGACGCGCCATCAGCGCCCGTCCGATCGCCAGCATCTGCTGTTCGCCGCCGGAGAGATAACCGGCAAGCCCGGTGCGTTCCTTCAGGCGCGGAAAATATCTGAAGACCATATCGATATCGGCATCGACTTCGCGGTCGCTGCGGGTAAAGGCGCCGAGCCGCAGATTTTCCAGCGAAGTCATGTCGGCGATGATGCGCCGGCCCTCCATCACCTGGAAGATGCCGCGGCGCACGATCTTGTCGGGATCGATGCCGTTGATGCGCGCACCGTCGAACAGGATATCGCCGCGGGTGATCTCGCCGTCTTCTGTCTTGAGCAGACCGGAGATCGCCTTCAGCGTCGTCGATTTGCCGGCCCCGTTGGCGCCCAGCAGCGCAACGATCGCGCCCCTGGGTACTTCCAGGCTCAGGCCCCGCAGCACCAGGATGACGTCGTCATAGACGACTTCAATGTTGTTCACCGACAGCAGCGGAGCGGCCACGGTGGCGGCGGGAGGGGAGCGGGTAGCTTCGACGGTCTGGGTCATGGTGTGATCTATCGGTTCGTCATGCCCGGCCTCGTGCCGGGCATGAACCTCTTCGTTGGTTGTCGCAGGTCCAGGTGGATGGCCGGAACGTCTGTGCGAAGCCAGCTTCGCGCTCTTGCCCGGCCACCGCGCATCGGCGCTCTTACCAGCCCAGCCATTCCGGCTTGCGCGGCAGGTCGACGGTCTTGATCTTTTCAAGCTTGATCGTGCCCTTGGCCATCAGATCGTTGAGATCGCCATCGGTCGAGCCAGCTATCTTCATGCGATAGAGATCGACCTTGAGCGTGCCGCGGTGATCCTTCGCAGTCCAGGTCGAGGGATTGCAGACGCCTTCCATGCCCGCCGGCACCCAGTCTTTCTTCTGGTAAAAGGCCTTGATGACGTTCTCGCCGGTTGCGCCGCCATTCTTGGCGGCCCACTCAAGGGCTTCCTTCATGTAGAGTGCCGTGCAGACGCCGGCCACATAGTGAACCGGACGGTACTTCTTGCCGTCCGGATCGGACATCTTGGAGATCTCCATCACGGTCTTCATCCCGGGTGCGTTACCGCCCCAGCTCACGGCGGTGCGCAGCGGGAACACCACGCCATTTGCCGCCTCGCCGGCAGTCTTGGCCGCGTTCTCATCCATGCCCCAGACGTTGCCGAGGAATTGCACGTCCACGCCCGCGGTCTTGCATGCCTTGATGACGGAGATGTTGGAGGCGGCGGTATTGCCGAGATAGGCGTAGTTCGCGCCGGCGCTCTTCAGGCTCAGGCACTGGGCGCTGTAGTCGCCGGGAGTGAGTGCGAACACGATTGCGGGCAGCACCTCGAAGCCGAGCTCGGTGGCGAGCGCCTCGCCGGCCGCCTTCGGCGCGTTCGGATAGGGATGGTTGGCGCCCATATGCGCGTATTTCGGTTTGCCGGTCTTGCCCTTGGCCTTCCAGTCTTCGGCGGCCCAGATCAGCATTGCCCGCAACGAATCTGAATAGCTCGGCCCGTAAAACAGGTTGTAGGGCGCTGGCTTGGCCTTGCCGCTCGCGCCTTCCGGATCGGTGAGGGCGGCCGCGTAGGAAGCCGACATGTCGGGAATCTTGTCCTGCGCAAGGAAGCCGGTCAGTGCTTCGGTGTCGGCCGTGCCCCAACCGAGGATCGCCGCAACCTTGCCGCTCGCTGCGGACCACTTCTTGTAGAGCGCAATTGCGCGCGGCACCTGGTAGCCGTAGTCGCTGGTATCGAGTGCGACCTGCTTGCCGGCGATGCCTCCCTTCTTGTTGACCCAGGCGAAGGCGTCGGCTTCGGCCTGACCATAGGGATTGCCGACATCCGACGTGGGGCCGGAATAATCGACCAGATGGCCGACGGGAATCTTGTCGTCAGCGGCCATGGCGCTGCCGCCGATCGCAAGTGCGAACGAAACCGTACCGAGCCAAGTCTTGATCTTCATGTCTGCGTTCCTCCGTTTGTCGTTCTAGAGATGGTCCAGCGTAGAAAAGCCTCAATGCGAGAACGGGTATAGCTTCCAGTAAGCCTTGATCTGTCGCCAGCGGTGCGCAAGTCCGTCAGGCTCGAACATCAGGAAGGCGATGATGATCAGTCCGATCGCGATCTCGCGAAGGAAGCTGATGTTGGTATTGAGCGACAAGGCCTTGTCGATCGAGCTGCCTTTGAGAAGATGGCTCATCCACTCCATCGACTCGGGCAGCAACACCACGAAGGCGGTTCCCATCAGCGTGCCCATGATCGAGCCCGTGCCGCCGATGATGATCATGGCCAGAAACAGCACCGAGCGCTCGATGCCGAAGCCTTCCTGAGAAACGACGAGCTGGTAGTGCGCATAGAGCGCACCCGCAATGCCGGCGAAGAACGCGGCGAGACCGAACGACAGTGTGCGATATTTGGTAAGATTGATGCCCATGATTTCCGCAGAGAGGTAGTGATCGCGAACCGCGACCAGTGCACGGCCGTCGCGCGTGCGCATCAGATTCGTCACCAGGAGAAAGCTGATGAGCACATAGGCAAGCACGACGTAGAAATATTGCCGATCGCCGCGGAACACATAGCCGAAGATCGAAAACGGATTGGCGCTCGCCGGTACCGAGCCTCCGGAGAACCACTCCGCGCGGGAGAAGAAGTCGAGCAGGATGTACTGTGCCGCGAGCGTCGCGATCACGAGATAGAGGCCCTTCAACCGCGCCGCCGGCACGCCGAAAACCAGGCCGACCAGTGCGGTGACCGCGCCGGCGAGCGGGATGGCGAAGAAGACGGGGATCGGAAAGTTGTTGTTGAGGTAGGCCGAGGTGAAGGCGCCGAAGAGGAAGAACGCCGCGTGTCCGATCGAGATCTGGCCGGTGAAGCCAACGAGGATGTTGAGACCGAGCGCGGCGATCGAGAAGATGCCGATCTGGATGAGGATGCTGAGCCAGTATTCGCTGAACACCAGCGGCGCAAGACAGGCCAGGGCTATGCCGCAAATTGCCATGTTGCGGCTGGTCCGGGTCGGGAAAATGGTGGTGTCTTCCGCGTAGGTGGAGCGGAAATCGCCTGCGGGAATGAGGGTAGGGCCGGCCATGGATTACACCCGCTCGATATCTTTGGTGCCGAACAGGCCGTATGGCTTGATCATCAGGATGATGATCAGCACGTAGAACGGCGCGATTTCGTAGAGATTGCCCCAGTGCAGATACTGGCTGTCGACATATTGGGCGATATTTTCGAGGAGCCCGATGATGACGCCGCCCAGTACCGCGCCGCCGATCGAATCGAGGCCGCCGAGGATCGCTGCAGGAAAAACCTTGATGCCGTAGGCCGAAAGACCCGACGATACGCCATTGACGACGGCAACGACCACGCCGGCCACGGCCGATACAGTTGCCGAAATCGCCCAGGCCATGGCGAATACGCTCTTGACGGAAATGCCGAGCGATTGGGCAACCTGCTGGTTGAAGGCAGTGGCGCGCATCGCAAGGCCATATTTGGAGGAGTGGAAGAACCAGGCCATGGCGACCATCATGGCAAGCGACACCACGAGGCTCATGACATAGACGGTCTGGATCTGAAGGCCGAGCAGGCTGATCGACTGGCTCTGGAATACGCGGGGAAACGGCTGCGGGTTGACGCCGAAGATCCACTTCAGCGCCGCCTGGAACACGGTGGAGAGTCCGATCGTCACCATGATGACGGAAATGATGGGTTCGCCGATCATTGGCCTCAGGATGATGACCTGGATCGCGATGCCGAAGACGAACATGAACACCAGCGTAATCGGCATGCCGAACCAAAACGGTATCTGGTATTTGGTCAGCAACGCCCAGCACACCCACGCGCCGACCAGCAGCAGCTCTCCCTGCGCGAAATTGACGACCTGCGTCGCCTTGTAGATCAGCACGAACGACATGGCGACGACGCCGTAGAGCGTGCCAACCACGAGGCCGTTGATCAGGAGCTGGATCAGGAACTGGGTATTCATTCTGCGGCCTCCGCCATGGCGGGGTTGCGCGCGAGATCGACGACCTTCAGCGTGGTGCGGATGCGCTGGGTGGTGCCGTCCTGGAAACGGATCACGGTATCGACCGGGATATTCGTTTCGCCGCGGTAGATCGAATCGATGATGTCGGCATATTTTTCGTTGATCACGCCGCGACGGACCTTTCGAGTCCGGGTCAGTTCGCCATCGTCGGCATCCAGCTCCTTGTAGAGAAGCAGGAAACGGGAGATGCGCTGCGCCGGAGGCAGCGTGGCGTTGACGGCCTCGACCTCCTTCTGCAGCAGCGCGTAGACTTCGGGACGCGAGGACAGGTCGGTATAGGTGGTAAAGGCGATCCGGTGCTTCTCCGCCCATTTCGAGATGATGGAATAGCGGATGCAGATCATGGCGGCGAGTTTTTCGCGCCCGGCGCCCAGCACTACGGCTTCGGCGACATAGGGCGAAAACTTCAGCTTGTTCTCGAGATATTGCGGCGAGAATCGCTCGCCGCGCGAGGTCTCGGCGAGATCCTTGATGCGGTCGATCACCACGAGCTGCTTGTTGTCATTGTAGTAGCCGGCATCTCCCGAGTGCATCCAGCCGTCCTTGATATCGGCGGCGGTGGCTTCCGGGTTCTTGTAGTAGCCGAGGAACATGTTGGGATGGCGCACGACGATCTCGCCGACACCGTTGACGTCGGGGTTGTCGATGCGGATATCGATATCGTCGGCCATGGGAACGCCCGTGGTGTCGGGGTCGATCCGGTCCGGCGGGTGCAGGGTATAGGCACCCAGCATTTCCGTCTGGCCGTAGATGGTGCGCAGCGGCACGCCCATGGCCTGAAAGAACTTGAACGTATCGGGGCCGAGTGCGGCGCCGCCTGTCGCCGCCGATCGCAGTCGGGTGAAGCCGAGCCGGTCGCGCAGCGCGCGGAACAGCAGGAAGTCGGCGAGGGCGGAATGCTTCCCCTCGGCAAGCGCCGCCAGCCCCGACTTCATGCCGATATCGTAGAGCTTCTGCTTCAATGGCGAGGAGTCCATGACGCCGGCGCGGACATCGGCGGCGATCGTCTCCCAGACCCGCGGTGCGAACAGCACGAAGGTCGGTGCGATCTCGCGGAAATCGTGCATCATCGTCTCAGGTTCTTCGACGAAGTTCACCTTCATGCGGCAGAGCAGGGCTTTGCCGAGAACATAGACCTGCTCCATGATCCATGGCAGCGGCAGCACGGAGACGTATTCGTCGTCCGGCCCCTTGGGATCGAAGGCGAGATAGGTCGCGCAGTGCCGCAATACTCGGGCGGGGGCGAGCATTGCGAGCTTCGGATGGGCGGTCGTGCCCGAGGTGGTGCAAAGAATGGCGCAATCGTCGCCGTTGGTCGCGTCGACGAGCTTGTCATAGAGGCCGGGTTCACGAGCGGCGCGTTCACGGCCGAGCGCAGCCAGCCTGTCTGCAGCCATCAGTCGGGGATCGTCGTATTTACGCATGCCGCGCGGGTCGGAGTAGACGATGTGCTTCAGATGCGGCGCCCGATCGGCAAGATTGAGGAGCTTGTCGACCTGCTCCTCGTCCTCGGCGAAGACGAGGCGCGCCTCGCCGTAGTTGAGGAGATAGGCGGCCTCCTCATCGAGCACGTCGCGATAGAGCCCGAGGCTCATCGCGCCGATGGCGTGGGCCGCGATCTCGGCGGCTACCCAGTCCGGCCGATTGTCGCCGATGATGCCGATGACGTCATCGCGGCCGAGGCCAAGCTCGATCATGCCAAGCGCGAAGTCGCGGACGCGGTCCTGGTAGTCGTTCCAGGTGAAGATGCGCCACAGCCCGAGATCCTTTTCGCGTAGCGCAATCTCGCCTCCGTGCTCCTTTGCATTGAGGCGCAGCAGCTTCGGATAGGTGTCGGCCTGCGCAACCCGGCTTGCGTAGTCCATCATGCCGCACTCTCCGCGTGCGCCGGTGCATCGTCGGGGTCGACCAGTATCTCGTCCTCTTCGCCCAGATAAGCTCGCTTGACATGGGGATCGGCAAGCACGGCGGCCGGATCGCCCTCGGCGATCTTGCGTCCGAAATCGAGTACCGTGACGCGATGGGAGATGTCCATCACGACGCCCATGTCGTGCTCGATCATGACCACCGTCATGCCGAACTCTTCGTTGAGGTCGACGATGTAGCGCGCCATGTCTTCCTTCTCTTCGAAGTTCATGCCGGCCATCGGCTCGTCGAGCAGGATCAAGCTTGGCTCCAGTGCCATGGCGCGGGCGAGCTCAACGCGCTTGCGCAGGCCGTAGGGGAGAGTTCCCGCGGTCGCCTTGCGAACCGACTGCAGGTCGAGGAAGTCGATCACCTCCTCCACCTTGCGGCGATGCTCGAGTTCCTCGCGCCGCGCGCCGGTGAGCCAGTAAAGCGAGCCCGTGATGAAATTGTTCTTCAGGAGGTGATGGCGGCCGACCATGATGTTGTCGAGCACGCTCATGTGGTGGAACAGTGCGAGATTCTGGAAGGTGCGGCCGATGCCGAGCGAGGCGCGGGCGTTCGGGTTGAGGGCGGTGATATCCTTGCCGCGGTAGAAGAGTTTTCCCTCGGTCGGCTTGTAGCGGCCGGAAATGCAATTGACGATCGAGGTCTTGCCGGCTCCGTTCGGACCGATGATCGAAAACAGCTCGCCTTCCTTCACGCCGAAGGAGACCTCGGTCAGCGCGCGGACGCCTCCGAAGCGCAGCGAGACGTCGCGCACTTCCAACGTATAAGACACTCGTTCCCTCCGGATACGGCGCCTGTCCCGACGCTCTTTATCTTGGGTCTGTCATCGCGGCGATGACCTTACATCGGTGGCCTGCTCCGGGGCCATCCGACTAATGGGGCTGGTCTTGGCTGGCCCTCAAGCGTGGTAACGCCGCACCTCGCCCGCCGTCGGCGGCATTAGGCAAGGTGGCTCTCCATAGGCCAATGCGATAAGTTGAAATGTCTTTTGCCCGACAATTCGTCGGGAAATTTGTCGCAGCCGGATTATGTTGCGGTGCAACAGTCAAGGCCGCCGGCGAAATGGATAGGGTTGCGCGACGGTCGATGCGTTCATGATTGCAGCCGATTACCTCAAGCGCATCGCGGCCTGGTCGCGCGATCTGAACGAGCAGGAGATCGAGGTCGCCCGCGCCGGCATCGTGGAGAGATCCTATTCTGCGGACGAATACATCTTCATGCGCGGCGATGCCTTCGACTACTGGACCGGAATCGTCACCGGCCTTGCGCGGATGGGAATGGTGTCGAGTGGCGGCAAGGCGACGACTTTCGCCGGCCTCACTGCCGGCGCCTGGTTCGGCGAGGGGTCGGTGCTCAAGCGCGAACCGCGTCGTTATGACATGGTAGCACTGCGCGACACCCGGCTGGCGCTGATGGACCGCACTACCTTTTTCTGGTTGTTCGAGAACAGCGTGGCGTTCAATCGCTTCCTGGTACGCCAGCTAAACGAGCGGCTGGGCCAGTTCATCGGCGCGGTCGAATATGACCGCACGCTGGATGCGACCGGTCGCGTGGCCCGTTCCATCGCCTCGCTGTTCAACCCGATCCTCTACCCCGACCTGACACGGCACCTGGAGATCACCCAGGAGGAGATCGGGGCGCTCTCCGGACTTTCCCGGCAGAACGCCAACCAGTGCCTGAAGCGGCTGGAAAAGGGAGGCCTGCTCCGGCTGGAGTATGGCGGGGTGACCATCGTCGATCTCGAAAAGCTGCGTCAATATGGTGAATGATTGCAGTCACCGGAAGTTGCTCCAAACGTCTGATTTTTAACCGACTTTCGCATTAGACTTCGCCTCGGCCGGATGCTATGGCCTGCGCCGCGCCCGGCTTCGGGCGCAGGCCGCCAAGTGCGGCTTGATAGGGGCCTCGTTCCGCTCGTCGGGGCTGGAGAGAGAATGGCGGCTCAAGATCAAAAGCGCGTCGCGCTGATCACCGGCGTTACCGGACAGGACGGCGCCTACCTCGCCGAATATCTGCTGGGGCTCGGCTATAGCGTGCACGGCATCAAGCGGCGTTCGTCCTCCTTCAACACCGCGCGCATAGACCACCTCTATCAGGACCCGCACAGCGGGAACGTGCCTTTCCTGCTGCACTACGGCGACATGACCGACTCAACCAACCTGATCCGGTTGATGCAGCAGATCCGCCCCACGGAGATTTACAATCTCGCGGCACAAAGCCATGTCGGCGTCAGTTTCGAGAGCCCCGAATACACGGCCAATGCCGACGCCATCGGCGTGCTGAGGCTGCTCGAAGCCATCCGCATCCTCGGCATAGAAAAGGAAACGCGCTTCTACCAGGCTTCCACTTCGGAGCTGTATGGGCTGGTGCAGGAGGTGCCGCAGAGAGAGAGCACGCCCTTCTATCCGCGTTCGCCCTACGGCGTGGCAAAGCTCTACGGCTACTGGATCACGGTGAACTACCGCGAGGCCTACGGGATGTTTGCCAGCAACGGCATCCTGTTCAACCACGAGAGCCCGATCCGCGGCGAGACCTTCGTCACGCGCAAGATCACCCGCGGCATTGCGCGGATCGAAACGGGGCTGGAGGAGACGCTCTACCTCGGCAATCTCGAAGCCAAGCGGGACTGGGGTCATGCACGCGATTATGTCGAGGGCATGCACAGGATCCTGCAGGCGGATACGCCGGACGATTTCGTGCTGGCCACCGGCGAGACCCATTCGGTGCGTGAACTGGTCGAATTCGCATTCGCCGAGGTCGGCCGCGCCATTGAGTGGCGCGGCGAAGGCAAGGACGAAACCGGCATCGACACCAGGTCCGGCAAGACCGTCGTTCGCATCGACCCCGTCTACTTCCGTCCGACCGAGGTCGATCTTCTGATCGGCGACGCCACCAAGGCGCGCGAAAAGCTCGGCTGGAAGCCGAAAACGACGTTCAGGGAGCTCGTCAGGGAAATGATGGCCGGCGATCTTGCGATCGCGCGGCGGGAGGCCGCCAATGGCAGGGATCCCGTTTGAGCTGAAGGGCAAGTCGGTCTATGTCGCCGGCCATCGTGGCATGGTCGGCTCGGCGTTGGTGCGCCGCCTGGCGCGCGAGGATGTCGAATTGCTGACGGTGCGGCACGGCGAACTCGACCTGTGCGATCAGGCCGGCGTGTTCGACTGGTTCGGGAAGCGAAAACCTCAAGTCGTTTTTCTGGCGGCGGCGAGGGTCGGCGGCATCGTCGCCAACAACACGCTGCGCGCCGAATTCCTCTACGACAATCTCGTCATTGCAGCGAACGTGATCCATGCCGCGCATCGGAGCGGCTGCGAGAAACTGATGTTCCTCGGCTCGTCCTGTATCTATCCGAAACTGGCGCCGCAGCCGTTGCGCGAGGACAGCATGCTGACCGGTCCGCTTGAGCACACCAACGAACCCTATGCGATCGCCAAGATCGCGGGGATCAAGTTGGCGGAGGCCTATCGTAGCCAGTATGGCAGCGATTTCATCAGCGTGATGCCGACCAATCTCTACGGACCCGGCGACAACTATCATCCCGAATACAGCCATGTCGTGGCGGCATTGATCCGCCGCTTCCATGAGGCCAAGTCGTCAGGCAGTCGCAGTGTCACGGTCTGGGGCACGGGAACGCCGCGCCGCGAATTCCTTTACGTCGACGACCTTGCCGATGCCTGCATCCATCTGATGAAGAACTATTCGGCAAGCGAACTGATCAACATCGGGACCGGCGTGGATATCACGATTGCGGAGTTCGCGCGCGTGGTGGCCGCCGCAGTCGGTTACACCGGCGAGATCAGTTTCGATGCGTCACGTCCCGACGGCACCCCGCGCAAGCTGCTCGATGTCAGTCGTCTCGCCAAACTCGGCTGGAGCGCCAGCACCGATCTGGATCAGGGAATCCGGCTTGCCTATCAGGCGTTCCTGCGCGAGCAGAAACAGGCGGCGGAGTAAAGGATCAGCCTGCTCTCGGAATACGGGGGGGATTCTTGGCCAGCGCCGCGGCCATTGCCGAGATCAGGGGGCGCATGAAGAATGCCTCGTCTGCGGGGTAGATGGCGGCAGTGAGACCGTGCGATCTGAGTTCGTCGGAAACTGCCGGTCCGACAGAGGCGATCGGCGTCTGCGTCAGACCCTCACGCAGCTTTTGCTCCCAGCCG
>JAHCKB010000139.1 GCA_026125985.1 Bradyrhizobium sp. | reverse complement strand
CCGGACCAGATGAAGAACTACCCGCACCAGTTCTCCGGCGGCCAGCGGCAGCGCATCTGCATCGCCCGGGCGCTCGCGCTCGGGCCCAGCCTGATCGTCTGCGATGAACCGGTATCTGCGCTCGACGTCTCGATCCAGGCGCAGGTGATCAATCTCCTGATCGACCTGCAGCGCGACCACGGCTTCTCCTATCTCTTCATCGCGCATGATCTCGCGGTCGTCGCCCATATCAGCCACCGCGTCGCGGTGATGTATCTCGGGCGCATTGTCGAGATCGCCGACAAAGCCGAGCTGTTCGCCAACCCGCGGCACCCCTACACGCAGGCGCTGCTGGCCTCGGTGCCGGTGGCCGATCCGAAGATGAAGAAATTGAAGCCGATGGTGGACGGCGACGTGCCGAGCCCGATCAATCCGCCCTCCGGCTGCGCCTTCCATACCCGTTGCCGCTACGTGATCGATCGCTGCAGGCTGGAGCGGCCCGCGCTGGCTGAGGCCGGCACGAGCCACCAGGTGGCCTGCTGGCTCAATGACGGGACGGGGCGGCCGGAATAGTTATCTCCCCGTCATTGCGAGGAGCAAAGCGACGAAGCAATGACAGTGGTTACGCCGCCTGCCTGTCAGCCTCGATCTCGACAACGATCCTGCCGGTCGTGACCTGCTCGCCCTCCGCAACGCCGATCGACGACACGGTGCCGGCGACGCCCGCCTTGTGAACGTGCTCCATCTTCATCGCCTCCAGCGTCATCACCGGCTGGCCGGCGGCTACCTTCTCGCCGGGTTTGACCAGCAGGGCCACCACACGGCCGTTCATGGCGGCGCGGACCTTGCCGTCGCCGCCGCTCGCGGTCGCCGACTGAGGCTCCGCCAGCGTGAGGTCGAGGACTTCCGCAGGGATGCCGCGATGAAGGAAGAACAGGCGGTCGTCACGGCGCAAGAACCTTGCCGACTGCATCACGCCGTCATGGCGAAACCGGATGTCGCCGTCCTCGAGCGCTTCGATCTCGAAGCGGACGGTCTCGCCGTTGCGGCTGACGACGTAGCCGCCGTCGCGCTCGCGCACGACCTCGATTTCGTGCGTCTTGCCGGCAATCGAAAAACGTGTGGCCAGAGGGAATGTCGCCGCCAGCGAACGCCCGGCGCGCCAGGGCCGCGCATGGGGACTGCTGACATAGAGCAGCAACGCTGCGAGCGCGTCGTCGTGTGCTTCATCGGCGTGCGGGGCCAGCAGCGCATCGCGATGGTCGGCGATGAAAGCCGTCGTCGCCTCGCCCTTTGCAAAGGCCGGATGGCGCAGGCAAGAGATCAGAAAACCCTGGTTGGTGGTGACGCCGAAGGCGGTGACCTGCTCCAGGGCGGAGATCAGGCGACTGCGCGCCTCGTCGCGCGTCGCACCATGGCTGACGATCTTTGCGATCATCGAATCGTAGAATGGCGGGATCTCCGAGCCGGACCGCAGCGCATGCTCGATCCGGATGATATCCGGCACCTCCCACCGCAGCATCCTGCCGGACTGCGGCATGAAATCCAGGCCTGCATCCTCCGAGCACAGCCGCACCTCGATGGCATGGCCACTGAAACAGATGTCTTCCTGCCTCAGGCCGAGCGGCTCGCCCGCCGCGACGCGAAGCTGCAGTTCGACCAGGTCGAGCCCGGTGATCGCCTCGGTCACGGGATGCTCGACCTGCAGGCGCGTGTTCATTTCCATGAAGTAGAACGCGCCGCTCGCATCCAGCAGGAACTCCAGCGTGCCGGCGCCCTCATAACCGATCGCCTTGACGGCAGACACCGCCACCTCGCCCATCCGTGCGCGCAGCTCCGGCGAGACCGCCGGCGACGGCGCTTCCTCGATCAGCTTCTGGTGCCGCCGCTGCACCGAGCAATCGCGCTCGCCGAGATGGATGGCGTTGCCATGGCGGTCGCCGAACACCTGAATCTCGATGTGGCGCGGATTGACGATGGCGCGCTCGAGAATGACCGTGGGATCGCCGAAGGCCCCCTGCGCTTCCGAACGCGCGCTGCGCAGCGAATCCGGAAAGGATGCGGCATCCGCGACCAGCCGCATACCGCGGCCTCCACCGCCCGCCACCGCCTTGATCATCACGGGATAGCCGATCTTTCCGGCCTCCTTCAGCATTGCGGCATCGCTCTGGTCGGCACCCTGATAGCCGGGCACGACGGGAACACCTGCCTTTTGCATGATCGCCTTGGCACCCGCCTTGTTGCCCATCGCTTCGATCGCCTCCGGCGACGGGCCGATAAAGACCAGTCCGGCATCGCGGCAGGCTTTTGCAAAATCCTCGTTCTCGGCAAGGAAGCCGTAGCCGGGGTGCACCGCGCCGGCGCCGCTTGCTCTCGCCGCCGCCACGATCGCATCGATGCACAGGTAGGATTGCGCCGGCAGCGGCTCGCCAATGCGGACGGCCTGATCCGCCTCGCGCACATGCAGGGCGTCGCGATCGGCGTCGGAATAGACTGCGACCGTGCCATAGCCGAGGCGCCTGGCGGTGCGCATGATGCGCAGTGCGATTTCGCCGCGGTTGGCGATCAGTATCTTGAAGAACGGCGTGCGCTTCACGGGAACACTCATGGGCGGGCCACCGAGAACTGCATACGCTGGGGATTGCGCGCATCCCCTTCCCGGCAAATCGCCAGCACTTCGGAGAGGACGGCGCGGGTGTCACGGGGATCGATGACGCCGTCGTCGAGCACGCGCGCCGAGGTCGAGAACACATCCATCTGGCCGTCGAACACGCCGACGATCTGCGCCTTCATCGCCTCTAGCTGCTCCTTCACAACCGGCTTGCCGCGGCGCGCCGCGGCAGCTTCGGTGACGATGGCCATGGTCTCGGCCGCCTGCTCGCCGCCCATCACTGCCGTCCGCGCGTTGGGCCAGGAGAAGCAGAAGCGCGGATGGAAGCCGCGTCCGCACATGCCGTAATTGCCGGCACCGAAGGAAGCGCCGCAATAGATGGTGATCTGCGGCACCGTCGCCGATGTGACTGCCTGAATCATCTTGGAGCCGTGTTTGATCATGCCGGCTTCTTCATATTCACGGCCGACCATGTAGCCTGTGGTGTTGTTCATGTAGAGCAGCGGCGTGCGTGACTGGCAGCAGGCCTGGATGAAGTGCGTAGCCTTGTTGGCGCCGGGCACGTCGAGCGGGCCGTTGTTGGTGATGATGCCGATCGCCTGCCCCTCGATGCGGGCATGGCCGCAGACGGTGGCAGGGCCATAGCCGGGCGAGAATTCGGTGAAGTCGGAATCGTCGATGAACCGCGCGATGGCCTGACGCATGTCAACCGGGCGCTTGTGATCCATCGGCATGACGCCGAGCAATTCCTCCGCGTCGTAGCGTGGCGGCCGGAAGTTGTTCTGGATCGTCCCGGGCCGGTCCCATTCCAGCTTCGCCATGATCTCGCGCGCAATACGCAGCGCATCGCGATCGTCCTCGGCGAGGTAGTCGCCGAGACCGGAAATCGAAGTATGCATCTCGGCGCCGCCGAGTTCCTCTTCAGTCGCAATCTCGCCGGTTGCCGCCTTCAGCAGCGGTGGGCCGGCGAGAAAGGCGCGGGTGCGGCCGCGCACCATCACGATGTAATCGGACAGGCCCGTCTGGTAGGCGCCGCCGGCGGTGGAGGAGCCGTGGGTGACGGTAACGACCGGCAGGCCCGCGGCCGACAGGCGCGCGAGATTGCGAAAGATGTTGCCGCCGCGAACGAAATCCTCGACCCGATAGCGCAGCAGATTGGCGCCTGCGCTTTCGACGAGCTGCACATAGGGCAGCTTGTTCTCCAGTGCCATCTCCTGCACCCGCAGGGTCTTGTCGAGGCCGAAAGGCTGCAGCGCGCCGGCGTCGATGCCGGCGTCGTTGGCGCTGACCATGCAGCGGATGCCGGAGACGAAGCCGATGCCGGCGATCAGCCCGCCGCCGGGCACGCTCTTTTCAGCATCGGGGACGTCGAACATGTAGCCCGCAAGCGTGGAGAGCTCCAGGAAGGGCGATCCGGGATCGAGCACCAGCGCGACGCGTTCGCGCGGCAGAAGCTGACCGCGTTTGTGGAAGCGGTCCTTGGCCGCGGCGGACGCGACGCGCGCACGCTCCTCCAGTGCCCGCATGCGCGCGATCAGCGCCAGCATGCCATCTCGGTTGGCCTTGTAGGCGGCGCCGTTGGTGGCGAGGGTGTTCTCGATAACGGCCATTACCCAACGCTCTCCAGCTTCGTTCGCCTTCAGCGCCGGCAATTGCGGCTTTATCGCCCATGGTGCCTCCCGAATGCGCTCGAAGATGATGTATGTTCGCTTCGAACCGGGGCCTCTTGCGTTCACAAGCTGCCGGTGCAATGCAGCAAAGGGCTGACAAATAAAGAGGAATCAGGCCGATCCTGAGCGGACGCGGCAATAGCGCACACTGCGCCCTTGCTCTGGGTCAAGCCGTCGGGCGGCTGTCGGGATATTCGTGCTAGAGACTATTTTTCGGAGATCGAAATGAACTACAGGGATCTGCTATTGAGTCTGGCGAGCTATCCTGACAGCACGCCGCCGGCCGCCGTCGACGTTGCGGTCGATTTCGCCGCCGCCATCGGCGCCAAGCTGTCGGCGATCGCCTGCGAGATCCGGATTCCCGTGCCAGGCAGCTTCATCGCACCGGCCTTCCTCAAGGTGTCCGGAATGGCCGACTCCGAGGCCAGGAAGTCACGGGATCAGGCCGAGGCTGCGCTGACCGCCTTCCAGAAGGCGGCAGAGAACAAAGGCGTGTTCGAAGAGCGTATCCTCGGCAAATGCCATGCCCCGGCGCTGCCGGCCCTGCTGGTCGAATATGCACGGCTGCGCGACCTCACCATCGTGCCCGCCGAAGCCAATGAACTTGCCGACCAGCCCGATGCCGAGGCGCTGATCTTTGAATCCGGACGCCCGGTGCTGATGGTCCCGCGCGAGCCACGCAAATCCTTCGCGCTCAATACGGCGACCGTTGCCTGGGACTTCAGCCGTCCGGCGGCGCGCGCGGTCGGCGATGCGCTGCCGCTACTGACCAAGGCCAAGCGCGTCCACATCGTCACAGTGAGCAACGAGAAGCGCATCGACACAAGGCGCTCCGGCCCGGAACTGGCAAAGCATCTCGCCCGCCACGGCGTGGAAGTGATCCTGGAAACCGTGGATGCGGCGGGCCGCTCCATCGGCGCGACGCTGGAGGCCGCCACACGCGACCACGACAGCGACCTGCTCGTGATGGGAGCCTACGGCCATTCCCGGCTCCGGGAGTTCGTGCTGGGCGGGGCCACCCGCAGCGTGGTCAACCTCCCGCCCCTTCCGGTTCTCCTGTCGCACTGACGCATTGGGAATGCCCGGCCTTTCCGCAACCGAGGCGACAGCCCGACTGAAAGCCGAAGGCTTCAACGAGCTGCCCCGCACCGGCAAGCGTTCGGTCGTGCGGCTCGTTCTCGACGTGTTGCGCGAGCCGATGCTGCTGTTGCTTGTGGCCGGCGGCGCGATCTATTTCGCGCTCGGCGATCTCGGCGAGGCCGCGCTGCTGTTGGTATTCGCGTCCTTCTCCATCGTGATTACGGTCGTGCAGGAGGCGCGCACCGAACGCGTGCTGGAATCGCTGCGTGACCTAACCAGCCCGCGCGCGCTGGTAATCCGGGACGGCGAGCGCATTCGCATCGCCGGCCGCGAGGTGGTGCGCGGCGACCTGATCGTTCTTTCGGAAGGCGACCGGGTGGCCGCCGACGCCACCGTCGTGGAATGCGACGATCTCTTGCTCGACGAATCCCTGCTGACGGGGGAGTCCGTACCGGTTCGCAAGCTGGCCCGCGCTGCCGGGACCGAGGCCGGCCCACCGCACACCGGCGGCGACGACCTGCCCTTCGTGTTCTCCGGGACGCTGGTGGTACGCGGAAGCGGCATCGCCGAGGTCACGTCGATCGGGATCCGCACCGAAATCGGCAAGATCGGACAATCGCTCAGTTCGCTGGAGACGGAAACGCCCCGGCTGCAGCTTCAGACCCGGCGTCTGGTGACGACGTTCGCCGTTATCGCCGCCGTCGTCATCACGCTGACGGTGCTGCTGTATGGGCTTTACCGCGGCGGGTGGCTCGAAGGCGTGTTGGCAGGCATCGCGCTCGGCATGTCCATGCTCCCGGAAGAGTTCCCCGTCGTGCTCACGGTGTTCCTTGCCATGGGCGCCTGGCGGATTTCGCAGGCCCGCGTCCTGACACGGCGGGCTTCCGCCATCGAATCGCTGGGCGCAGCGACGGTGCTCTGCACTGACAAGACGGGGACATTGACGCAGAACCGCATGACCGTGGCGCGGCTGATATTGCCCGACGGCTCGCAGACCGCGCCGAACGCCGCCACGCCCCCGGCGCCTGCGTTCGATGCGCTGATCGAAACCGGCGTCCTGGCCTGCGCGCCGGAACCGTTCGATCCCATGGAAAAGGCGCTGCAGGCGTTGCGCCCGGATGCGAGTGCCGGCTGGAAGCTCGCGCGGAGCTACGGGCTGCGGCCGGACCTGCTCGCCATGTCGAATGCGTGGCGTTCGACCGGAGACACATGCAGCGTTGCGGCAAAGGGCGCGCCGGAAACCATCGGAACGCTGTGCCGCATGAGCGAGGGCGAGCTTGACGAGTTGCGATCGCGCGTGGATGCGCTGGCCCAGGAAGGCCTGCGCGTGCTCGGCGTGGCCCGCGCCGATGGCGATCCGGACGGCCTTCCGGAGTCGCAGCGCGATTTCTCGTTCCGCTTTTGCGGATTGGTCGGCTTTGCGGACCCGCTACGGGCCGAGGTGAAGGACGCCGTCGCCGAATGCCGCTCCGCCGGTATTCGCGTGGTGATGATAACCGGCGACTATCCCGCAACGGCATCCGCGATCGCAGGGCAGGCAGGCCTCGATCACGCGCGCATCCTGACAGGTGCGGAGATCACGAGTCTGGACGACGACGAACTCGCACGCGCTGCGCGCGGACAGACCGGCTTCGCGCGGATTGCGCCGGACCAGAAGCTGCGCATCGTCAACGCGCTCAAGCGGGATGGTGAAATTGTTGCCATGACCGGCGACGGCGTCAACGACGCCCCCTCGCTGAAGGCTGCCCATATCGGCATCGCCATGGGCGGACGCGGCACCGACGTGGCGCGCGAGGCCTCTTCCATCGTATTGCTCGACGACGATTTCGGCTCGATCGTGAAGGCGATCCGGCTCGGCCGGCGCATCTATGACAATCTCCGCAAGGCAATGAGTTTCATCCTCGCGGTGCATGTGCCGATCGCCGGCCTTGCGCTGCTGCCGCTGTTGACCGGGCTGCCGCTGCTGTTCGGACCGGTTCATATCGCCTTTCTCGAAATGATCATCGATCCCGTCTGTTCCCTAGTGTTCGAGGCCGAGACCGAGGAGCGCAACGTGATGAAGCGCCCGCCCCGTGCGCCGGACGAACCGCTGTTGCCGAAATCCCTGGTCGTCTGGTCGGCCCTGCAAGGCGGGCTGGCGCTGATCCTGTGCGGCGGCGTGATGGTGACGGCCAATGCCTGGGGCATGCCGGCCAACGAAGTGCGCGCGCTGACGTTCTTCTCACTGGTGCTGGTCATCGTCAGCCTGATCTTCGTCAACCGCTCGTTCACGAGCTCGCTGATCGAGGCGTTCACCCGGCCCAACCGGGTGCTGGTCCTGATCGTCATCTTCGTGGCGGCCACGCTGACGCTGAGCCTTGCCTGGCCGGCGGCGGCAGAGCTGTTCCGGTTCGGCCCGCTGCACGCCGACGATCTCGCCATCACCGTGGCGGCCGCGGTGGTTTCGCTGGTGCTACTCGAGATCTCGAAATACCCGCTGCGGCGCGCGATGGCGGGCGAGCTCGACCACCATCAGGACAGCGCCGCGTCTCCGCTGCGATAGATCGCAAGATCCCGGGAGCCGGAGAAGATCGCGCGCGGCTTCAAGCCGTAGAAGCGGCGGATCGAGTGGCTGAAATGGGTGGAATCGGGATAGCCGATATCCTGCGCCAGATGCGCGAGATTGATGTCCTGGTTGGCAAAATGCAGCAGGTGCCGCGCACGCTTCCAGGCACGGAAGGAGCGGAAGGCGATGCCCGTCTCCTCCTTGAACAAGTGCAGGAACCGCGAAGACGACAATCCCGCTTCGACCGCGCAGCTCGCCGCCGTCACCGGCTCGCCGGAGAACCTTCCGATCTGGGCAATCGCCCGTACCACACGCGGGTCCAGCTCACGGCGCGGCAACGATTCACCGAAGCACATGGCATCGAGCCGGGAACTGGTGATGTCTTCGCCGTTGCACCGGCTGCGCAGCATGTCGTACGCGCCACGGATTTTCGAAATGAAGAGGTCCCGGTGCAATCCGGTCAGGCGTTCGGTGAGATCTTCCAGCGCGCCGGGACGAAGACTTTCGGGTTCGATCAGGATGGCGATCGCGGAGCGATGATCGCTGTTGAGGGTGTGGCGCGTGTTCGGCGGGACGACCAGCAATTCGCCATAGCGTTCGTCACCATCCGACGTCGTGAGCCAAAGGCTGCCCTTGAGCGCGACATAGACGTTGAAAGCACCCTGGCAACGCTGGCGCGGCCGGCCGACCAGGCCCGCGTAAAACACCCGATCCGGCGTGATCAGCATCAGATGACCGGATTCACGGCCCTTGTCGTCCATCGCGCATCCTCCTCGCGCGGCTCTTTGCTGACCGCTGCGGTGGATGAGACCATAACGGAAAATTGCGGCCTGTCACGGCAGATCGAATGTATACCAGAGCACGGTAAATTACGGGCTTTAAGGCCGTCATTCCGGGGCGATGCGAAGCATCGAGCCCGGAATCTCGAGATTCCGGGTCTGGTCCTTCGGACCATCCCGGAATGACCGCCCTACAAGATCACGCCCGGATTCGCGGCGTAACATTCTGCTCAACGCCCGCTTGGCGCTCGGCGGCCACCGCCCGCTTGTAGGCATCGCGGGCTTGCAGTCGCGCCCAATAGGCCGCCACGTTGGGACCGAAATCCCTGGAAAGCCCGAGACTTTCGGCAAGGCGCAGCGCGTAGCCGTTGACGATATCGGCAGCGGTGAAACGGCCGGCGCACAACCATTCGGAGCTGCCGGTCGCATTCTCTACCGCGCGCAGCCGGCCCAGAAACCATTTTGCGTAATCGCCGGCAACCTGCGGGCTACGGCGCTCTTCCGGTTCGAGCTGGCTGTAGCGAAGCACCAGCGTCTGCGGGAAGGTCAGCGTGGCATCGGAAAAGTACATCCAGTTCAGGAAAGCGCCGTAAGCGGGCTCATCGAGCCCGACGACCAGCGGCGTCGGACCATGCCTGGTACCAAGATAGTGACAGATACCGGAGGATTCCGTCATTTTCGTCTCGCCGTCGATCATGAAGGGGATCGTGCCGAGCGGGTTGATCGCCAGATATTCCTTGGCCAGCACCCGCGGCGGAAACGGCAGCATCTTCAACTCATAGGCGAGTCCCATCTCCTCCAGCATCCAGAGCGGGCGGAACGAACGGGCACCGTCGCAGTGATACAGCGTGATCATCAGGCTTTCCCCTTCTTCAGGCCCGGCAGGATACCCATCATCTTGCACAATACCATCAGCATCACCTCGTCGGCGCCGCCGCCGATCGAGGTGAGACGGAAATCGCGATAGGCGCGGCTGACGTGCGTCTCGTTCATGAAGCCCATGCCGCCCCAATATTGCAGACAGGCATCGGTAACCTCACGGCCAAGACGTCCGGCCTTGAGTTTCGCCATGCTGGCGAGCCTTGTTACGTCCTCGCCCGCCACCAGTTGCTCCCCGGCCCGATAGATCAGCGAGCGCAGCAACTCGACTTCGGTCTGCATTTCCGCGAGCTTGAAGTGAACCACCTGGTTGTCGAGGATGGTGCCGCCGAAGGCCTTGCGGCCCCTGGTGTACTCGACCGTCTCGTCGATGATGATTTCCAGCGCCTTCAGGCAGGACGCCGCTCCCCACAGCCGCTCCTCCTGGAACTGGATCATCTGGTAGGTGAAGCCCATCCCCTCCTCGCCGATGCGGTTGCGCTTGGGCACCCGGACGTTGTCGAAGAAGATCTGCGCCGTATCGGAGGAGCGCATGCCAAGCTTGTCGAGTTTGCGCGCTATCTGCACACCCTTGCTTTTCATCGGCACGCAGATCAACGACTTGTTGCGGTGGACCGGACCGTCGCCGGTATTGGCAAGGAGGCAGATCCAGTCGGCCTGCGTGCCGTTGGTGATCCACATCTTGCCGCCATTGATAACATAGTCGTCGCCGTCGGAGCGCGCCTGCGTCTTGATCGAGGCGACATCAGAGCCCGCGCCAGGTTCGGAGACGCCGATGCAGGCGACGGCATCGCCGGCAATCGCAGGGACGAGGAATTCACGCCGCACCCCGTCGGAGCCGAAACGCGCCAATGCCGGAGTGGCCATGTCGGTCTGCACGCCGATCGCCATGGGCACGCCACCGCATTTGATGGCTCCCAACTCTTCCGCCATCATCAGCGCATAGGAATAATCCAGCCCCTGCCCGCCGAACTCCGTGGGCTTGTTGAGGCCGAGGAAGCCGAGATTGCCGAGCTTCTTGAACAGCTCATGTGCGGGGAAGATGTCATTGGCTTCCCACTCATCGACATGAGGGTTGATTTCGCTCGCGATGAATTTCTGCAGCGCGCGGCGCGGTTCGTCGTGATCGGAAGTGAACAGCATGACCGTGACCTTCGTGATTCTCGCGCTAGCACACCTCAGTTCGTCGTCGAGTGTGACCATACGAGCGCGGCAGTGGCCAGCTTTTTCCTGGCGATGCCGGATGACGATGCCGAAAAGGATTTGGAGGAACTTGCGCCAAGTGGCTGGCAGCAGCCGCAGGTATCATTCTGTGCTATGAGATCGCCGAGAACCACGAGCGAACCGAGATGCCGAAGTCGAGAGGAAAGTCGGAAATCAAGGGTGGCAAAGGACGCGAAATCGCCCGCGCCCCGGCCGATCCGACCGGCCTCGACCTGAAACACTGGATCACCGCCTTGAGCGCGGTCCCCACCAGTGCAGTGACCGAAGACCAGATCCGGCACTGGGTCGAGGGGCCACTACGTCGATTCTTCCCGTTCCAGCGCTTTCTCGGCGGCTACGGCCGGCTGTCGGGCGGGCGCATCCGGATGCGAAATCTGGTGACGAGCGGCCATGAGGCCGCATTCATTGCCAGTCTCGAAGAGGCCTTCGATCTGAGTGCCCGCGGCTGCTTCGCCTGGTGGGTGCAGAACCGCGCAGCCTTCATCCTCGACCCGGCCGATCCGCCACCCTTCGCCACCGCGCACGAGATCGAAGAGGCCACAAGGTACTCGCTCGGCGTTACGGCCGCGCATGGCGTCATCGATCCGTTCGCCAACACAGGCACTTATCTCAGCTTCTCCGGGATTGAAGCCGATGATCCCGCGCGCATACGCACTTCGCTCAACCTGATCGCGCCGGTGCTTCACGCGCTGTTCCTGGCCACCGAGCAAGTGGAACGATCGCCGATCGACCTTGCCAAGCTCACCGACCGGCAACGGCAGCTTGTTGAACTTGCGCTGATGGGACTGCCGGACAAGACGATCGCGAACCGTCTCGGCATTTCGGAGAATACGGTGGGCAACCACTTCCGCGGCATCTACGAGCGGCTCGGCATCACCAAGCGGAGCCAGCTCATCGCGGCGCTGAAGTAGGTGCCACGCCCTGTTCTGCCCGCAGTCTCAGGATGC
>JAHCKB010000138.1 GCA_026125985.1 Bradyrhizobium sp. | reverse complement strand
CTACGCTGGTGACGCCGGTGATCGGCCTGTTGCTGTGCATCCCGAAATATCTTGCCGGCACCATGACGCTGGGCGAGGTCGTGCAGGCGGCGGCCGCTTTCGTCGTGGTGCAGACGGCATTCAATTGGTTCACCGAGAATTATGCCAAGCTGGCAGATTGGGCTGCCTCCGCCAACCGCGTCGCCTCGCTCCTGCTGGCGCTGGGCGAGGTCGACGGGTCTAATCCTGATTGAACGCCCCGTGCCTGCCCACGCCCGACGCAAAGCGCGTCGCGCCCGACAGCGTCTCGCCGGAGGCGATCACTTCCAGCCCGCCGCGCATTTCGTTCTTGATCGCGTCTTCTTCGGGAAGGTCCCATTGCCGCAGCGCCGACAGGCGGTCGGCGCGCAGGCAGGTTTGCGGGAAGCGGGCGATCTCCTGCGCCAGCGCGATCGCCTGCGCGCGGGCCTCGCCGCGGCCGACCAGACGGTTGGCAAGCCCCATGCGATGCGCTTCGTGCGCATCGACCGGGCGTCCTGTGAGGATGAGGTCGATGGCCTGGGAATGCCCGATCAGTCGCGGCAGGCGGATGGTGCCGAGGTCGATCAACGGCACGCCGAAGCGGCGGCAGAAGATGCCGAAGGTCGCGTTCTCGGCGACCACACGCATATCGGCCCATAGCGCCAGCTCCATGCCGCCGGCCACCGCATAGCCTTCGACCGCCGCAATGACCGGCTTCGACAGCCGCAGCCGGCTCGGCCCCATCGGCGCGATGCTGTCGAAGCCGCCGATCTCGCGCTTCTTCTCGGGGTCTCCCGCAGCGACCTTCTTGAGGTCGGCGCCGGCACAGAAATGGCCGCCCGTGCCGGTGAAGACGGCGACGGAAGCCTCCTTGTCCGCATCGAACGCGAGGAAGGCGTCGTACAGCTTTCGCGCCGTGGCGCCATCGACCGCATTGCGACGGTCGGGGCGGTTGATGGAAATGATGGTCACCGCGCCTTCGCGATCGACGAGCACGGCCTTTTCTTCCGACATGAGCGCCTCCCTTGCGTTTCGCCAGAAAGCCTAGCGGCAGGCATCAGGCAATGCCACCGCGGCGTGTTCATGCCGGATGAAGCGAATTCACCAAACGCGGGCCTCGCCGGGAGGATCTTTTCAGGGGCCCCGGCTGTTGCGGCCTCACCGGGCGGGCGCCTGGCCTACTTTGCATGGGGTTGTTTTCGCGATTTGAGTCCAGGCAGCACGGGGGCACCGCCGTCCACTTCCAGCTTCCGGTCTCGCGCCAGGCCGCCGCCGGGATGTGCCTCAGATCTTCAGCTCGCTTCCCGTCACGCGCCGATAGGCTTCGAGATAGCGCTTGCTGGTCGCCTCCACCACGGCTGCCGGCAGCTTCGGCGCAGGCGCATCGCCGTTCCAGCGGCCGGCTTTCCGCTCGGCGTCGAGATAGTCGCGCAGCGGCTGCTTGTCGAAGCTCGGCTGCGGCTGGCCGGGCTTGTAGGCATCGACCGCCCAGAAGCGCGAGGAGTCGGGCGTCATCACCTCGTCGATCAGGATGGTGCGCTCATCCTTGTCGCGGCCGAACTCGAACTTGGTGTCAGCGATGATGATGCCGTGGTCGCGCGCGATCTTCTCGCCGAGCGTATAGATGGCGCGTGCCATCTGTTCGAGCTTGTGCGCGGCCTCCTCGCCCACGATCTCGCGCATGCGTGCAATCGTGATGTTCTCGTCATGGCCGGTCTCGGCCTTGGTCGCCGGGCTGAAGATGGCGGGCTCGAGTTTCGCGCTTTCGGTCAGTCCCGCCGGCAGCTTTTCGCCGGCCAGCGTGCCGTGTGCTGCATACTCCTTCCATGCCGAGCCGGAGATGTAGCCGCGGATCACGCATTCGACGGGAAATACCGTCGTGCGCTTGCACAGCATGGCGCGGCCCAGAATGTCGGCGCGATGGTCCTTCAGTGCTGGAACCTCCGCGATGATCGTATCCGCGTCGGCGCTGATCATGTGATGCGGCACGATGCCTTCGAGCCGCTTGAACCACCAGGCGCTGATCTGCGTCAGCACCGCGCCCTTCATCGGAATGGTCTCGGCCATGACAACGTCGAACGCGCTGATGCGGTCGGTGGTGAGCAGGAGCACGCGATGCTCGCCCACGGCATAGATGTCGCGCACCTTGCCGCGCCCGATGCGGGGCAAGGGTAGATCGCTGGCGAGCATGGCGTTCATCTGGACCTCTCCACGCGCATGATCCCGGGAAGTGGAAACCGGTTCTCGGACAAGATCATGCGCAATCGAAAAATCGAAGGCTGGAGGGGAGGGATTAGCCTACTCCGGCAACGGAATGAACTCTTGTTACTGCGGAACAGGGACGAAGCGCCCGGTTTTCCAGTCCTCTTTGGCCTGCTCGATGCGTTCCTTGCTGGAAGAGACGAAGTTCCACCAGACATGCCGCGGTCCGTCCAGTGCGTCGCCGCCCAGGAACATCATGCGCGTCGGCTACGCGCCACGATGATCAGGTCAAGCGTGTCGCAGCTTGCTGGATCGCCGGGTGCAGGATCGTTGGAAGGCCGCCGGCTTATCGCATACCCCGTTGTCTGACCCTATCTTACGCTTTCCGTCATTTCCACCAAGCCGCCGTTCGACACTAGCATTTGAGTTGCGGCACGGACTTCACTAGGATTCGAAACGACGGGCCATCGTGGTTGAACGAATTTGATGTCACTTCCCACCCTTGATCTTGCGCTACGGGCGGCGACGGTCGCGATGTTGCTGGTGCTTGGCGCGGCGCTGTTGCGCGGCTTCAGCCATGTCGTGACGGGGCGACTGGCGCTCGCCTTCGCGATCGGGTCGACCGCGCATGCGATGACCTATGCGATTGGTAGCCCCGCGCCCGCGCCGCTCTGGTTCACGCCGGTCATCGCGCTGTCGACCGGCAATATCGTCGTGTTCTGGCTATTCACGCGCGCGCTGTTCGACGACACGTTTCGGCTGCGCTGGTGGCACGCCGGGGTCTGGCTCGCCGTCGCCACGTTCAGCTTCGTCAATTGCGCGATTCTGGGACCTGCGGCCGGCGACGGCACGCGCCTTTCCGTCATCGCGATCAATTCGATGGTGCTTGGCTTCATCGCGCTTGCGATCGTTCAGACCGTCGCCTCCTGGCCGGCCGATCTGGTTGAGGGCCGCCGCCACATTCGCCTGTTCATCGTCGTGGTTGCCGCGCTCTACGGAGGGCTCAACGCAGTCCTGCATCTCGCGATATCCGACGGAGCCGCCGCTGAGTTGGCCAATGCCTTAAGCTCCGTGCTGCTGGCGGCCATCGTCGCTGCGATCAGCATCGCAATGCTGCGTATCGAGGGTACCGAGTTGTTTGGAGCCGCATCCGCCGCGGACGCGGTGACGGCGCGACCGGAGACGAATGCGGCGGACCAGAGACTCGTCGACGCCCTGATGCGGCTGATGGCGGATGAGCGGATCTATCGCCACGATAACGTCACCATCGGCGCGCTTGCCGGCAAGCTCGCGATCCCCGAATACCGGTTGCGTCGTCTGATCAACCAGAAGCTCGGCTATCGGAATTTCAATGCGTTCCTCAACAACCATCGCATCGAGGAAGCCAAGGCGGCCTTGGCCGATCCCGCGCAGGCCGAGGTACCCGTGATCACGATTGCGATGGATGCGGGCTTTGCCTCGCTCGGTCCCTTCAATCGCGCTTTCAAGGCGACCACCGGGGTGACGCCGAGCGAATATCGCCGCCAAAAGGGGATCGCGGCCTGATCTCCATGCCATTGTAATTTCGTGATAATTCCGAAATCGGCGAGGGGCCTTCGGAATTCGGCGAGGCCGTTTTTCGAATCCGGCGAGTGCGCGGGCGCGCATTGAGGTTCCTGGGATCGCACCCCAGCAGGAAGCCCGTCATGACCCGCAACAAACTGTTTCTCGTCCTCGCCGCCTCCACCGCGCTCAGCGTAATCGCATTCTCGGCCGCACGCGCCCGCGACGTGCCGAAGGTGGCGACCGGCTTCGTCGCCAGCGTGCTCTGCTCGGAGACCTTCGTGTCCGGCCTCGATCCCGCCCGCGTATTCGCCGAGACGACATCGGCAATGCCGGGCGCCGGCCTGATCAGTTGGGCGCTCGACTACCGGATCAATCGCTCCCGCAAGGATGTCATGGTGACGCTGTTCGGGATCGGCAGCAGTCATGCCGTCTATCGTGGCGAAGGACTGGGCTGCTACCTCGATCACGGTCGCGTAGCTTCCGACATCCGATTACCGCAGATGGATGTGAAGCCGCTGCTGCCGGAGATCGCAGGCCCTTCCGTTGTCGCGCCGCAGTCGCCGCAACTTGCCGAAGCGCTCGATCGCGCCTTTGGCGAACCGGACAGATCGACGCCGCGCAACACCCGCGCGATCGTGGTGATGAAGGACGGGCGCGTCATCGCCGAGCGTTATGCCGACGGCATTGGCATCGATACGCCGCTGCTCGGCTTCTCCGCCACCAAGTCGGTGATGTCTGCGCTATCAGGCATTCTCGTGCGCAACGGAGTGCTGAAGCTGCACGACCCGGTTCCGATCGCGGCCTGGCAAAACTCCGGAGATCCCGGGGTCGCTGCTCGCGATCCCGGGGTCGCTGCTCGCGATCCCCGTAGCGCGATTACCCTCGACCATCTGCTGCGTCATACGGCCGGGCTTGCGCTCGGCAGTTCGCTGTCTGCCTCGCTTGCCTCTGCGCTGGAGCCGGTCAACCGCATGAAGTTCATGGAGCCGGACATGGCGGCCTATGCCGAGAGCATGCCGCTGGCAACTGCACCAGGCGCGGCATGGAACTATCACGACGGCAACACCGTCATCCTCGCTCATGTGATCCGCCAGGCCACGGGCGGCAGCGCGGCCGGATTGATGCGCTTTGCGCGGCAGGAACTGTTCGGCCCGCTCGGCATGCGGCATGTGACGATCGAATTCGACGCGGCCGGCAATGCAGAGGGATCGAGCCAGATGCTGGCGAGCGCACGCGACTGGGCGCGTTTCGGCCAGCTCTATCTCGACGATGGCGTGGTGGGCGGCAGGCGCATCCTGCCCGAGGGCTGGGTGACGTATTCGGCCACCCCAACGCCGGCCGCGTGGGTTGGTTTGGGCGCCGGCTTCTGGACAAATCGCGGCGACAGTTTTGGCGCGACCTACCGCAGCGAACGCGGCATGCCGCGCGACGCCTTCTTCGCTAAAGGCACGATCGGACAATATGTGGTGATCGTGCCGTCCGAGAAGCTGGTGATCGTGCGGCTCGGCCGCTCGCCCAACTGGCCGCCAGAGGCTGACGGCGTGTTTCAGCTCGTCACCGACGTGATCGCGGCGACAAGGGGCTGCGCAAGGCTGGCAGGAACGAAGTAGCGGGCCGGCTATTGCCGGCCGAGCTGGGTGGCCTTCTCGACGCGGTCGAACCGCTCCAGCGACAGGATCGCATCCGCAAGTTCGTCCGCACGGCCGTTGAGGACCGGACGGGCAAGCGTCAAGAACTTCTGCTGCATCGCCTTTGCGTCCGGGAACGTGCCGGGTTCGCCGGAGGGATCGGTGAAGAGGCGTTCATGCACGCCGTCGTCGGTGGTGATGGAGACGCGCGCGCCGAACGGATGGGTGCGGCCAACTTCCAACCGGTCGTCCTGCACCACGTCGAACTTGTCGGCGAGTGCGTCGACGGCGGAATCGCCGAGCCGGCTGTAATCGTCCCAGCCGAACGAACCCTGGTCCAGCGCTACTGCGCCGGTGAAGAACATCGAGAACTGGCCGCCGACGATCGACTTCGGGTGCCGCTTGGTGGCGGCGTCGCCGGTCAGCGTGATGCCGTTGCGATGCAAGCCGATCTCGACGCGCTTGATCTGGTCCGGCGTCAGATTGTGCTCGCGGCGCATTGCGAGCAGGGCGTCCAGCGCCGCATGCGTATAGCGGCAGCTCGGATAGGGCTTCACGCCGATCTTCATGGTCTCATAGACCTTGCCGAGGTCGGCGACCGCCTTCTCCGGATGTGGATTGTCGCTGTAACCGACCAGGAGGCCATGCTTGCCCTCGACCGCCTCGCTTGAGCCGATGAATTCGTTGCGCGCCAGCGTGGCCGCGATCACGCCGTTCATCGCGGCGGCGCCGACCTGATAGCGCTTGTTCCAGGAACCGTTGACCAGGAACTGCAGCGATCCAGCCGCCTGACTGCCGGAGACACCGAAGGCGGAGATGAGCTGATCCTTGGTCAAGCCGAACAGCTTGCCCGCCGCCGCAGCAGCTCCGTAGGTGCCGGCAGTCGCCGTCGGGTGGAATCCCTTTGCGTAGTGGGACGTGGGGTCGAGCGCATTGCCGAGGCGGCAGCAAACTTCATAGCCGGCAACAATGGCAGTCAGCACTTCGCGGCCGGAGGCGCCCACCATCTCGCCGACGGCAAAGGCGGCCGGCACCACAGGTGCGCTCGGATGCAGCGAGGAGTCGGCATGCGTGTCGTCGAAATCGAGGGAATGGCCGAGCGCACCGTTGAGCAGCGCCGCAACCGCCGGCGTCCAGGTCTTGGTGTCGCCGAACACGGTGGACTCGCCCTTGTTGTCCAGCTTGAGCGCTTCCAACATCTTCAGCAGCGACGGCGTAGATTCCGCCTCGCTCCGCGCGCGGATCGCGCTGCCGAGGAAATCGAGCGTCAGCACCTTGGCGCGCTCCAGTACCTCCGGCGGAATGTCTACGAATTTCAGGTCGGCGACGTAACCGGCAAGGGTTGCGGTTTCATTGGCCATGGCGTTGCCTCTCGTGATGTTTTCGTCATTGCGAGGAGCGAAGCGACGACGCAATCCATTCTCTTCCGCCGTAGCTCGATGGATTGCTTCGCTTCGCTCGCAATGACGTGGAAAGTATCCTCGGCCATTTGGTACGGCCGGCATCCGCCGTCGTCAACATCACTTCCTGCGGGTCAGACCCTTGCTTTCCATGCGCCAGACCAGGAGATCGATACGATCCTGGCCGAAAAACGGCTCGTTCTCGAACACGAAGGTCGGCACGCCCCAATGGCCGGACTTGTCATGATCCTGCTCGTTGCCGGCAATGATCTTCTCATAGCGGTCGGGATCGGCAGCGATGGCGGCGTCCATGGCGGCGAGATCGAAGCCGGCCGCGGCGGCGGCCTTGGCCAGATGATCGCCTTCGGGCCAACCGGCAATGCTGCCGTCCCACAGCACCCTGGCGATGGCGTAGGTGAAGGGCAGCGACTTTCCCTCGATCTGCGCGGCAGCCCCGAGCCGGGTCAGGCGATGGATATAGGGCTGGTGCGCGGCAACCTCGAGCGTCGTCATGTCCTGCACGATCGGATCGGGTCGAGGAAAGCGGAACGGAATGTTCTCCTTCTGGGCGACACGGCTCGCATCGAGCATGACATAGCGCGCGAATTTCGGGTTGGTCTTCTTGAAAAAGCCGGGGACGCGCACGGCCAGCGGATAGACCGGCCGCAGGTTCACCGTCAGATCGTAATCGGCGACGAGTTGCATCGTTCTAGGCAGCGCCAGATAGCTGTAGGGACTGCGGAACGAATAGAAGAGATCGACGGACAGGGTCATGGGCTTTCCCGGCTTTGGCTGACAGGAACAAAGCACGCGTAAGCCTGCGCGTCTATCGACGCCAGGGCGAGGCAGATCTCAGGCGTCAACCTGCCGCAGCATGGCGCGCACCACCAGCCGGTGGAAAGGCAGGATGATTTTCAGATAAATGCGGCCAAGCCAGTTATGGGTCAGCACGAGTGTGGTCGCGGTGATACTCTGCTGCCGGCCGGTCGTGGCGACATCGACCACCACGCGGAAATCGAGATGCTTGTCGTTGAAGCCCGCCACCAGCCTGTCCGGCGTTTCGCTGACCACCGGAAAAATTCCGATGATGTCGCGCGGCGTGCGCCCCTCGCCACCCGTCTTCAGGCCGAAGGGCGTGACGATGATGTTACGCATCGTCAGTAGCGCGTCGACCCATCGCGGCGCCCGCGCCATCATCCGCTCTGCAGCGCGACGCGCATCGAGACTCGCTCCACTGACTTCCAGCCGGTACGCATCCATGAATTGCGTGCCGGCCAGCAACGTGGCGGCATCGATCTGCGGCGTGACTTCCCTGACCTTCATGCGGCGAACCTGCTCGCCAGCCGCCGGAAACGCAGGATGAGCGCAGCGGCGTAGACGGCGGTGCCGCAGGACAGGCCGATCCACACGCCGATTGCCCCGAGGTTGGTCTTGAAGCCGAGCACACAGGCCAGCGTGAACCCGATCAGCCAATAGCTGACGGCGGCCAGGACAAGAGGCACACGTGTATCGTTGAGACCACGCAGCGCGCCAGCGGCGATGGTCTGGATGGCGTCGGTGATGAAATAGGTGGCGCCGATCAGCAGCAGCGCGGCCGTCAACTCGATCACGCCGTCTGTCGTGGCGCCGCCGAAGAACAGCTCCGCAATGTTGACGCGCCAGAGCATCACTACGACGGTGAGCGCGACTGCAAGCGAGATGCCGAGCCACAGGGCGACAAATCCGGCACGCTGGATCGCGTCGACATCGCTGCGTCCGACGGCATGACCGACGCGCACCGTCGCCGCCATGCCGATGCCGAGCGGCACCATGAACAGGATCGCGGTCACCTGCAGCGCCACCTGGTGCGCGGCGAGAGCGGACGTGCCGATCAGGCCCATCAGCAGCGCAGCCGACGAGAACAGGCCATATTCCATCAGCATCGATAGCGATATCGGCGAGCCGATCGCGGCCAGCTGCCGCATCAGCGGCCAATCGATATGCCAGAGCCGCACCAGAATGTGATACTTGCGGAACGGCCGTCGCCACATCACGAACCACAGCGCAGCGAGAAACGTGCCGATATTGACGATGGTGGTGGAGAGCCCCGCGCCGAACAGTCCGAGTCGCGGCAGTCCCCAATTGCCGTAAAGCAGGAGATAGACGAGCAGCGCATTGGCGGGGACGGCGGCGAGCGTGATCCAGAGTGCCGGCTCAGGCCGTTTGACCGCGCCCATGAAGCCGCGGATGGCGATGAACCAGAGCGCCGGCGCCATGCCCCACACCAGGCCGAGCAGGTACTGCTGGCCGAGCCTCGCGGCCTCCGGCGCCTGGCCGAGCGCGAGCAGGATCTGCTCGCCGCGGAGCGGCAGGATCATGGTCGGGATCGACACGAACAGCGCGGCCCACAGCCCGGTGCGCACGGCACGTCGTACCTGGCGCGGATCGCGCGCGCCGAAGGCCTGCGCGGCAAGCGGCGCAACGGCGGAGACGATACCGAGTCCGAAGGTGAAGCTGATGAAAAAGACGGTGTGTCCCAGCGCCGCCGCCGCCACCGCGCCATCGCCGAGCCGTCCGATGAAGGCGAGGTCGGTCGTCATCATCGCGATCTGGCCGAGCTGCGTCAGCGCCATCGGTGCGGAGAGGCGAATGGTCTCCGTCAGTTCGGCGGCAAGGTGGTTCGTCGAATGAGCCGGCGTATGCGCGGTCTTGTCGAGGGAAGTCATGGTGCAAACCAGATGGTCCGAGCGAAGTTTCAGGTGAAGGCAGCCAGGCCGAAAACGAGAAGGCCGCACTTTGCGGGTGCGGCCTTCTCGAAAACTCGGCTGATCCGGTTCAGCTCTGTCGTCGGACGTGGCGCGACCCCGCACCGTCGAGGCTGCGACGGCAGAAATACGGGCGATGGGCGGACTGGTTTGTCATGTTGGGGCGCGCTCTTACAGCCGAATGGAGCACGATGTCAAGGCACCGGGAAAAGAGGCCTATTCGTGCGGGCGTTCCGGCACCCGCGTAATCCTGGCGCCGAGCGCATTCAGGCGCTCCTCGATCCGTTCGTAACCGCGCTCAATCTGGTCGGCGTTGTTGATGGTCGAGGTGCCCTCGGCGCAGACCGCGGCGAGCAGCATCGCCATGCCGGCGCGGATGTCGGGCGAGGTCATCACCGAGCCGCGGAGCCGGCTGGGGCCGGCAACGATGGCGCGATGCGGATCGCACAACACGATGCGCCCGCCCATGGCGATCAGCTTGTCGACGAAGAACATCCGGGACTCGAACATTTTCTCGAACATCAGGATCACGCCGTCGCATTGCGTGGCAGTGACGATGGCGATCGACATCAGGTCGGCCGGGAAGGCGGGCCAGGGCTGGTCTTCGAGCTTCGGCACATGGCCGCCGAAATCGTCCTGGATCTTCAGGGTCTGGTTGGACGGCACGATGAGATCGTTGCCCTCGACGCCGCAGACGATGCCGAGACGTTCGAAGCCCATGCGGATCGAGCGCAGATGCTCGACGCCGGCATTGGCAATGCGCAGCGGCGAGCGCGTGACCGCGGCAAGCCCGATCAGCGAGCCTACCTCGATATGGTCGGGGCCGATGGTGTGCTCGGCCGGACCGAGCGTGGTGCCGCCCTCGACCACCATGGTGTTGGTGCCGATGCCATCGATCCTTGCGCCGAGCTTGACCAGGAAATGCGCGAGGTCCTGCACATGCGGCTCCGAGGCGGCGTTGCGCAGATAGGTGGTGCCGCGTGCGGCTACGGCGGCGACCAGCGCGTTCTCGGTCGCGGTCACGCTGGGCTCGTCGAGAAAGACGTCGGCTCCCTTCAGCCGCGAGGCGCGGAACTCGAGGCGGTGGGTTGCGGTCACCGCCGCGCCGAGTTGCTCGAAAGCGAGGAAGTGCGTATCCAATCGCCTGCGGCCGATCACGTCGCCGCCAGGCGGCGGCAGCGCCACCTCGCCGCAGCGGGCAAGCAGGGGGCCTGCCAGCAGGATCGAGGCGCGGATGCGCGCGCACAGTTCGGGGTCGAGATCGGCGGCGCGGATTTCCTTGGCATGGATGGCCAGAGTGTTGCGCGCCTTCCACTCGGCGGAAGCTCCCACCGAGCGCACCAGCTCGACCAGCGTCTCGGTGTCGCGGATGCGCGGCACGTTGTGGAGGGTGACGGGATGCTCGGTCAGCAGCGCCGCGGCGATGATCGGCAGCGCCGAGTTCTTGTTGCCGGACGGCTCGATCGTGCCGGAGAGGCGCTGGCCGCCCTCGACGATATACTGAATGGGCGGCACGGTGCTTCCTGGCCCCTACACGTCTACATTGGCGCTCAGCGAGTTATCCTGAATGAATTCGCGGCGCGGTTCAACCACGTCGCCCATCAGCTTGGTGAAGATGTCGTCGGCCTCGTCGACCTCCTTGACCTTCACCTGCAGCAGCGAGCGCGCGTCGGTGTCCAGCGTGGTCTCCCAGAGCTGGTCCGGGTTCATTTCGCCCAGACCTTTGTAGCGCTGCAAAGCGATGCCCTTGCGGCCGGATTCGGTGACGGCTTCGAACAGCCCGATCGGTCCGTGAATGGCGGTCTCGCTGTCCTTGCGGCGCAACACGCCGGAGCGCGCATAGGCCTCCTGAAGCCGGGGGGCATATTCATCCAGCTTGCGCGCGTCGGCGGAGCCCAGCAGGGCGTCGTCGATGATAGCGACGTCCTTGACACCGCGCACCGTGCGTTCGAACTGAAAACCCTGGCCTTCGGTGAAGTGTCCGACCCAGCCGCGCTCGACTTCCTCGGCCAGCGCATCGAGGCGTCTGGCAATGTATTCGGCCGCCGCGGTTGCCTTGGGCGCATCTCCGAAAATTCTCGGTGAGAGCACGCCGGCAATGGCGGTCTGCTCGACCACCTTCCGATTGTAGCGGCTGTGCAGGTTGCGGAGCACGTTGCGGATGACGCGCGCGTCCTCCACCAGGGAGCGCAGGTCGCGGCCGCTTCGTTCCTCTCCGGAGGCGAGACGGAACACGCAGTCGTCGAGCCCGGTGTCGATCAGGT
>JAHCKB010000137.1 GCA_026125985.1 Bradyrhizobium sp. | reverse complement strand
CGTTGACGGTGAAACCGCGCTCTTTCGCCGCCTTGATTGCCGATACCGCGCGGTCGAACACGCCCTTCTGCGACACGGCCTTGTCGTGATGGTCGCGCAGGCCGTCGAGATGTACCGAGAAAAACAGGTAGGGCGAGGGCTCGAACAGGTCGAGCTTCTTCTCGAGCAGGAGCGCGTTGGTGCAGAGCGAGACGAATTTCTTGCGCGCGACGAGGCCGCGCACGATCTCGCCGATCTCCTTGTGAATCAGCGGCTCACCGCCCGGAATTGCCACCATGGGCGCGCCGCATTCGTCGGCCGCGTCCCAGCACTCCTGCGCCGTCATGCGGCGGTTGAGGATGGCATCGGGATAATCGATCTTGCCGCAGCCGACGCAGGCGAGGTTACAACGGAACAAGGGCTCCAGCATCAGCACGAGGGGATAGCGCTTTCGGCCAAGCAGCTTCTGCTTGAGCAGATAGCCGCCGATACGCATTTCCTTGAAGAAGGGTATTGCCATTTCGAAGCGTTCTTTCTTGCACGTAGGTCGTCAGAGGTTGATTCAGCTTGCAGTCAGCTCGGCAGGGAGCCGGAACTCGATATTCTCTTCCCGCCCGGGCACGACCGACACCGTCACCGGTCCGATCCGCCGCAGGGCCTCGATCACGTCATCCACCAGCACTTCCGGCGCCGAGGCGCCTGCGGTGATACCCACGGCCTTGGCGTCCTTGAGCCACACCGGGTCTAGCTCGCTTCCGTCGGCAATGAGATAGCTCGGGACACCGACCTCGGTGCCGATCTCGCGCAGCCGGTTGGAGTTGGAACTGTTGGCGGCGCCCACCACCAGGATAACGTCGACGAGTTTACTTAGGTCTCTTACCGCGGATTGGCGGTTTTGAGTCGCATAGCAGATATCCCGGGTGTCCGGGCCTTGAATATCCGTAAATCGCGCGCGAAGGGCCGCGATGATGTCCCTCGTGTCGTCTACGCTGAGGGTGGTCTGGGTGATATAGGCGACCGGGGTGTCCGTCGGCAGCTTCAGCCGGGCCACTTCGTCGACGTTCTGAACGAGCAGGACAGGGCCGGGAACCTGGCCCATGGTGCCCTCGACCTCGGGGTGGCCGGCATGTCCGATCAGGATCAGCGAGCGCCCCTTGGACATGTAGCGCTTGCCCTGATTGTGAACTTTCGTGACCAGCGGGCAGGTCGCGTTGAGCACCGGCAGGTTCCGCGCGGCTGCCTCTTCCTCGACGCTTCGGGCTACGCCATGGGCGGAAAACACCGTCACCGCGAGCGGTGGCACCTCGGAGAGATCCTCGACGAAGATCGCGCCCTTGTTCTTCAGGCTCTCGACCACGTACTTGTTATGCACGATCTCGTGCCGGACATAGACCGGCGGGCCATACTTCTCGAGCGCGCGCTCAACGATTTCGATCGCACGGACGACGCCGGCGCAAAAGCCGCGGGGCTGCGCGAGAAAAACTTCCATGGGACGACCGTTACGCAAGCTGCACCACACGATTTATCAAGCTGCACCACATGTCTTATGAGCCTCCATGCTGGTGGGTAATTGCAATATCCGCACCATACGGGTTCCCGCACTCGGTCCTTGGTGACGAAGCGCACGGAAGCAGGGGCTTTGTGTCAAAAAATATGGTCCGGGGAAAGGCAGATTGCGAAAAGGTCGCAAATGGGATCTAAAGCTGAGGTATTATTATACAGCAAAAATTGATTTGAACTCCCCGAATCGTCACTTTCACGCCTGACGGCCAAGATATACCAACGCGCTCGACGCCATTTGGGTCGGTTTCGCCGCCGCCGGCGGCCATCCTGGAAGTAACCAAAACAAGCATTAGCTGGGCAAATGGAACTCCGCTAGATAGCGGGCGTTTCCGGCAGGCTTCCCAACATCAGAAAGAAACGAAGTGCTTACAAAGATTGTCGTCTCTATCGTGAAGACTTGTACGCGCTTTGCTCCTTTCGTCCTGATCCTCTCGCTTGTGCTGTCCGTCGCCTCCGGAATCTACGCAGCGCACCATTTCGCCATCAACACCGACATCAACAAGCTGATTTCGCCCGAGCTCGACTGGCGCAAGCGCGATATGCAGTTCGAGCGGGCCTTCGATCGTGAAAAACTTATCTTGGCGGTAGTCGAAGCGCCGACGCCCGAACTGGCGGGTTCCGCCGCCACCGCGCTTGCCGACAAGCTCAAGAGCGACACCAAGAATTTTGCAGCGGTTCAGCCGCTCGGCTCCGGCGAATTCTTCGCCAGAAACGGCCTGCTGTTCCTGCCGACCGAGGAAGTAGCCAGGACCACGGCGCAACTCGAGGCTGCTGCACCGCTGATCGAGATCATGGCCGGGGACCCGTCGATCCGCGGCCTGACCGGGGCGCTGGAGACGGTGCTGGCCGGAGTCAAGCGCGGGCAGGCCAATCTCGACAACGCGGCGCGGCCCTTCACCTATGTCTCCGAGACCGTGGAAAAGGTGCTTGCCAAACAGAACCCGACGTTCTCCTGGCGCGAACTGGTGAGCCCAAAGCCGCTCACCGACGGCGACAAGCGCGCCTTCATCGAGGTCAAGCCGAACATCGATTACGAGGCGCTGGAGCCGGGCAAGAACGCCACCGATGCGATCCGCAAGGCAGCATCTGACCTGAAGTTCGCCGAGGACTTCCACGCCCGAGTCCGGCTGACCGGCCCGATCCCGATCGCCAATGAGGAATATTCGACCGTGCAGGAGGGCGCCATCATCAACGGCATCGGCACGAACCTCAACGTGCTGGTGATCCTGTGGCTGGCGCTGCATTCGGCGAAAATCATCTTCGCCGTTTTCGTAAACCTGTTCATCGGCCTTGCAATCACCACGGCTGTCGGCCTTTGGCTTGTGGGATCGCTCAATCTGTTGTCGATCGCGTTTGCAGTGTTGTTCGTCGGCCTTGGCGTCGATTTCGGTATCCAGTTCAGCGTGCGCTATCGTTCGGAGCGCTTCAAGAACGAAGATCTGAAGGAGGCGCTCGCAGAAGCCGCCCGGCGTTCCGCGATTCCGCTGTCGCTTGCGGCAATGGCGACTGCTGCCGGCTTTCTCTGCTTCCTGCCGACCGACTACCAGGGCATCGCCGAACTCGGCAAGATTGCCGGCGCCGGTATGGTGGTCGCGTTCATTTCGAGCATCACGGTGCTGCCGGCGCTTCTGACACTGCTCAACCCGCCCGGCGAGAGCGAACCCGTCGGCTATGCCTTCCTCGCGCCGGTCGATCGCTTCCTGGAAGATCATCGCGTGCCGATCATCGTGGGGACGTTGTTGGTCGCCGTCGCCGGTTTGCCGCTGCTCTATTTCATGAAGTTCGACTTCAATCCGATCAATCTGCGTAATCCTCACGTCGAGTCGATCGGAACCTTCCTTGACTTGCGCAAGGATCCCAACACCGGCGCCAATGCCATCAACGTACTGACCCATTCGGAAGCCGACGCCAAGAAGATCGAGGCGAAGCTCGAGAAGCTTCCCGAGGTGGCCTCGGTGCGCTCGCTCGAGAGCTTCGTGCCGGCGGACCAGCCGGCAAAGTTGAAGCTGATCGCAAAGGCCGCAAAGGTTCTTCGGCCAGTGCTCAATCCCGAAACCGTTGATCCGGCTCCTTCGGACGGCGAGAACGTCGAGTCGCTGAAAAGCTCCGTCGACGCCCTGCGCAAAACGGCGGGCGAAGGCGGCGGACCGGGCGCAGTTGCGTCGCGGCGTCTCGCAGATGCCTTGCAAAAACTCGCAGACGCCGATCCTGCAACGCGCGACAAGGCCCAGAATGTGTTTGTCGAGCCGCTGAAGATCACGCTGGACGGCATGAAGGCGCTGCTTACCGCGGAGCGGGTGACGGCGAAGAACCTGCCGCATGAGCTGGTGGATGCCTGGAAGGCGAAAGACGGGCTCATCCGCATCGAGGCGCTGCCGAAGGGCGATCCCAACGACAACGACAATCTGCGCAAATTTGCCGACGCCGTGCTTACCGCCGAGCCGACGGCAATTGGCGGGCCGGTGTCGATCCTGAAATCCGGCGACACCATCGTCAGGGCGTTCATTCACGCCGGCATCTGGGCGCTGGTCGTGATCGGTGTCCTGCTCTGGATCACCTTGCGCCGGTTCACCGACGTGCTGATGACGCTGGTGCCGTTGCTGGTGGCCGGCGCCGTGACGCTGGAAATCTGCGTATTGATCGGATTGCCGCTCAACTTCGCCAATATCGTCGCGCTGCCGCTCTTGCTCGGCATCGGCGTCGCCTTCAAGATCTACTATGTCGTGGCGTGGCGCTCGGGCAGGACGAACCTGCTGCAGACGTCGCTGACGCGCGCGATCTTCTTCAGTGCGCTCACCACCGCGACCGCCTTCGGCAGCCTGTGGCTGTCAAGTCATCCGGGCACCGCGAGCATGGGCAAGTTGCTGGCGCTTTCCCTTGTGACGACGCTCGCGGCAGTGTTGCTGTTTCAACCCGCGCTGATGGGCAAGCCGCGCGACATCAGCGAGTAGGTTGCGCCACCTCGCCGAGCAGGCAGATGTCGCCGACGGGATCCTTCGGCTGGCCTGCTGCCTGCTTCTTCGCCGGGGCGGTTGAGCCGACGGTTTTCGCAGCAGGGGCGGGCCCGCCCTTTGCTCCGCTCTTGGCGGTGTTCGTGGCGGGACTCGCGGGAATTGGCGGGCCGACGCGGGTCCAGGTCTCGCCGCCACACAGGAAACCGAGCACACATCCCTGAATTTCAAGCTGGTCGTCGCTGATCGGCTTGATGGTCGAAGAGTAGGTCTGGCCGTCCTTGGCGTTGTAGACTTGGCCTTCCCAAGCATCGACCCCGGGCTTCTTTTTCATATTGAGCAGGATGGGCATCCCGAGTGTCGGCCGGCTCTGCTTGGCCGGATCTGGGTTGTGCGCGTCGCGGCCGCCCGGGGTCTTCTCCCAAGACACCACACCCCATATGTTGCCGTTGCATTGAGCGACACGGATGTTGGCGACGCCGTCCGCAACGCGCCAGTCGCCGGTCGGATCACCCGCGAGGGCCGACCAGGCACCTGTCGCTAGAATTAATCCGGTACAGGCTATTGTGCGCGCGAACGATCTTGGGCAGTGCAACATGATCCGAACCTGTGCTTAGGTGGCCGATAAAGAAATGAGGGACCAAGACGCCTCGTTTGGCGTTTTCAGTTGACGAAATGGGCATCAACCGAAGTAAGTAGCGAATGGACTTAGACCCGAATTTTGACGTTTCCGAGATGTTTGCGGCGCGCGAGTCCCAGCGCAGCGCCATGCATACGCGGCACCTGAACGAACAGTTCGTGCGGGTCCTGAAGACCATCGGCTATGACGTCGGATTCCAGAAGGGGCAGGGCCAGTACCTTTTCGACCGCGCCGGCGACAAATATCTGGATTTGCTCAGTGGGTTCGGCGTTTTCGCCATTGGCCGGAACCATCCGGCGCTGCGGCAGGCATTGAAGAGCGTTCTCGACGCAGATCTGCCAAATCTCGTGCAGTTCGATGTATCGACGCTCGCGGGCATCCTCGCCGAGCGGCTGCTGGAATATGTGCCATATCTGGACAAGGTGTTCTTCGCCAATTCCGGTGCCGAGACCGTCGAGGCTGCCATCAAGTTCGCGCGAGGCGCCACGGGGCGTCCGGGCATCGTTTATTGCGGCCATTCGTTCCATGGCCTGTCCTACGGCGCGCTGTCGCTGACGGACGATCCGAATTTCCGCCTCGGTTTCGAGCCGCTGTTGCCGGGCTGCACGCCAATTCCGTTCAACGATCTCGCAGCTCTCGATCGCACGCTGTCTTCGAGGCAGGTTGCTGCTTTCATCGTCGAGCCGATCCAGGGCAAGGGCGTCAACATGCCCACCGACGAGTTCCTGCCGGGCGCGCTGGCACTATGCCGCAAATACGGCACGCTCTTGATCGCCGACGAAATCCAGACCGGCATCGGCCGCACCGGCAAGTTCCTCGCCGTGGAACACTGGAATGTCGAACCGGACATGGTGCTGCTCGCCAAGGCCCTGTCGGGGGGGCATGTTCCGGTCGGCGCACTGCTGACGCGGAAAAACATCTTCGACAAGATCTTCAACCAGATGGATCGCGCCGTCGTGCACGGCTCGACTTTTGCCAAGAACGATCTCGCGATGGCTGCCGGTATCGCCACGCTGGAGGTCATCAAGGCGGAAAATCTGATCGAGAAGGCAGCCAGGCGCGGCGCCGAACTTCATATGGCGCTGACGCGGCTGGCGCCGGGTTACGAGCTGATGAAGGAAGTTCGCGGCAAGGGACTGATGCTTGGTGTCGAGTTCGGTCCGCCGAAATCGCTGCGGCTTAAGGCGTCGTGGAACGTGCTGGAGACCGCCAACAAGGGTCTGTTCTGCCAGCTCATTACCGTGCCGCTGTTCAAGGATCACAAGATCCTGACGCAAGTCGCCGGCCACGGCAGTCACACCATCAAGCTGCTGCCGCCGCTCGTGATCACCGAAGAAGACTGCAACTGGATCGCAAGGTCCTTCGACGAGGTGATCGCCGCCAGCCACAAGGTGCCTGGCGCGATCTGGTCGCTGGGGAAGACGCTGGTCGACAACGCTGTGCGCAAGTCCGCCTGACGGCGTCATCGCGCTGCTTCACGGCGCCGATCAAGGCTTCTCAAACGCATCGACGATGCGGCCTGCGTAGTCGGCCAGTCGCGCGATCTCCTCGGCATTCAGGACGGCCTCGATCCGCTGATTGATGCGTCCAAAGGGCTTCTCGATCCGCTTCAATGCGGCGCGCCCTTCGGCGCTCACCTGCAGGCTCCAGGCTCGCGAATCGTCCGGATCGGGCTGCCGCTCCAGCAGTCCCATGTTGCAGAGCCGCGCAGTCATCGCCGTCATGGCGGACTCATTGAGCCCGAGCTTTCGCGCAACGCTGCGCTGAGTGACGGGCCCGTCGGAGACCACGATGGACAGCACCGCGGCCTGCGCCGTGGTGATGCGGGCAGCCGCCATGACGGCGCGATCGGCGGCCTTCTGTAGCCGATGCGCGGCCAGTTGCAGCTTGTGGTAGGCGCGATGCTTCGAAGCGGACATTGCCGATCCCTAGCGCACTTGCGCGGGCCTAGCCATCCGATTATATACTTCACTAGTGAAGTATTTGGAGGCGGCCGTGAACGCAATCGATGTCTGGGCACAGATCACCACCGAGCGAATGGCGCGGCGCCCCTGGCTGGAGACGCTGCTGCGATGGACCAATCGGGCTGCAGGCGATCTACCGAGCGTGGAAAGCACGCTGCGGGCGATGGATGCGGCCGGCGTCGACATTGCGCTGCTGTCGGCGTGGCACGGCCCGGAAGGCAGCCTGATCAGCAATGAGGAGGTGGCGGGTTATATCGGGGTGGCACCGGCGCGCTTTCGCGGTCTAGCCACCGTCGATCTGGATCGACCGATGGAGGCGGTGCGGGAGATCCGCCGCTGGGTTGACCGCAAATCTTTCGTCGGCGTGCGGGTTGTACCGTGGCTTTGGGGATTGCCGCCAAACGATCGCCGCTACTATCCGGTCTATGCAGCCTGCATCGATGCCGGCGTGCCGTTCTGCACCCAGATCGGCCATACCGGTCCGCTGCGCCGGTCGGAGACCGGCCGGCTGATTCCCTATCTCGAAGACGTCATGCTGGAATTTCCTGAACTGGTCGTGGTCGGCGGGCATGTCGGTTTTCCCTGGCTCGACGAACTCGTGACCATGACCGTGAAATTTCCGAACTTTCACGTCGACACTTCGGCCTATGCGCTGCGCAGGTTGCCGCCGGCCTTCGTGCAATGGATGAAGGGGATAGGGCAGAGCCGCGTCATGTTCGGCACAAACTGGCCGATGCTGTCGCCGCAGAAGTGCCTGGAGGGACTCGGCGAACTGGGCCTCAGTCCGGAACAGCGCGACGCATTCCTGCAGGGCAATGCGCGACGGGTGTTTGCGCTGTAGGCGGCCGACGCAATCCCAGTTCTCACTTCGCCGTTGCAGGGGCGAATTCCCTTAACGCTCCCAACACGAGCTGCGGCGCTTCCTGAACCACGCAATGGTCGAACTGCAGCCGGCTGACATCGGGGATGAGCGACACAGCCCGTGACGCCATATCCTTGTAGATGCGCCAGGATTTCTCGGAGGTCGTGACGCGCACGGGGCAATCGATCTCGGTGAACCACGTGAAAGGGTTGCCGCGTGCATCACCCTTGTAGATCTGCTCCATCGTCTCGATGATCGGCCGCAGCACCGCTGACTCGATTTCGGGCGTGCAGCGCAGCCGCAACCGGCCGCCTTCCAGCGCAAGGAAGCCGTGGCGAATGAACGCGCGTAGTGAGGCTTCAGTCCAGTTCGCAAAGGCTGGTGCGGCACGAAAGCGTTTGAATGCGGCGTCGAAGCTGTCGAATTCAGCCTGGCGGCGCAGCACGCCTTCGACTGAAAATCTGCCACCTTCGCTCAGTTCCGCATCGCGCGCGGCGCGCGGGTTCATCGCGGTCGGCTCCATGACGAAGAGCTGCGAAAAACGCTGTGGCAGAAGTTTTGCCGCCAGCAGCAGGTCGGTTGCGCCGGCGCTGTGACCGATGCCGTAAATGCCGCGCAGGTCGAGTGCGTCGATGACCCGGCAGAGATCTTCGGCATAGTCGATGAAGTGATAGCGATCCGCTGCCGGCTTGTGGCTCTCGCCATGGCCGCGGCGATCCAGCGCAATTACCGTGTAGTCGGCCGCGAGATCGTCTGCGAGTTCGTCCCAGACATCGGCGCAAAAGCTCGTGCCGTGCAGCAGCAGCGCGGGCGGCTTGCCGGCCGCGCCCCACTGTACCAGCGCAATGCGGTCCTCGGCTGACCCGATCGAAAAGCGTTGTTGATGGGTCATGGACTAGCGACGGGAATCTTCCAGGATCATCGTCGCCGCCTTTTCCGCGATCATCGCGGTGGGGGTGTTTGTATTGCCCGACGTGATGGTCGGCATGACGGAGGCATCTGCGATGCGCAGGCCTGACAGGCCGAAGAAGCGCAGCCGCTCGTCCACCACGGCGGCTGGATCGCTTGCGAGCCCCATCTTCGCGGTGCCGACGGGGTGGAAGATGGTGGTGCCGATATCGCCTGCGGCTTTTGCCAGCGATGCATCGTCGTCGCCGACGGAAGGGCCGGGAAGATATTCGCTCGGGCTGTATTTCTGCAGCACCGGTTGGCGCATCAATCTTCGCGTAGCGCGAATGGCGTCCGCGGCTACGCGCCGGTCTTCGTCGGTCGATAGATAGTTCGGCGCGATCGATGGCGCCTCATCGATCTTCGTCGAGCGGATGCGCACGGTGCCGCGCGAGGTCGGCCGCAGGTTGCAGGCGCTCACGGTAATCGCGGGAAAGCGGTGCAGGGGATCGCCGAACTTGTCGAGCGACAGTGGCTGCACATGAAACTGGATGTTGGCGCGTTCGCGCGCGGGATCGGAACGCGTGAAGATGCCGAGCTGCGACGGCGCCATGGTCAGCGGCCCGCGGCGGCGGAAGGCGTAGTCGAGGCCCATCAGTCCGCGCCGGAACAGCGACCAGTAGGTCTCGTTCAGAGTGCGCACGTTGGAGACCTTGTAGATCGCGCGTTGCTGCAGATGGTCCTGCAGATTGCGGCCGACGCCCTGTTTGTCGAGCGTGACGTCGATGCCGAGCGGGGACAGCCATTCGGAGGGGCCGACGCCCGAGCGGTGCAGCACCTGGATCGATCCGATCGAGCCGGCGGTCAGGATCACTTCGCCCCTTGTGCGGGCCTCGAACATTTCGCCGTCTTGCATGAAACGCACGCCCACCACGCGGCCTTGCTCGATCACGAGGCGGTCGACCAGCACTTTCGTTTCCAGCCGCAGGTTTGGTCGGGTCAGTGCCGGCTTGAGGAAGCCGCGCGCGGCTGACCAGCGCCGGCCTCGCTTCTGGTTGACATGGAAATAGCTGACGCCTTCGTTGTCCCCGGTGTTGAAGTCGGCAATCCGGCGGATGCCCATCTGTTCGGCGGCATCGCCCACCGCATCCAGAATGGTCCAGGACAGTCGCGGCGCCTCGATGCGCCAGCCGCCGCCCGTGCCGTGATGCTCGCTTGCGCCGAGGAAATGATCCTCCAGCCGCCTGAACGCCGGGAGCACGTCGTCATAGCCCCAGCCGGACAGCCCAAGCTGCCGCCAGTGGTCGTAGTCGGCGGCCTGTCCGCGCATGGAGATCATGGCGTTGATGGCCGAACAGCCGCCGATAACCTTGCCGCGGGGGTAGGCGAGCGCACGGCCGTTCAGGCCGGGCTCGGCTTCGGTGCGGAACATCCAGTCGGAACGAGGGTTGCCGATGGCAAAGAGATAGCCGACCGGGATGTGAAACCAGATCCAGTTGTCGTTGCCGCCGGCTTCCAGCACCAGCACGCGGTTATCGGGTTCGGCCGACAGGCGATTGGCCACGATGCAGCCGGCCGTGCCCGCACCGACCACGATATAGTCGAAATCGCCCTCAAGCCGCTTCATGCTTCCACCCAACTCGTCGTGCCCGGACTTGAGCCGGTCATCCGCGTCTTTGTTGCCTAATAGTCAGACGGGGCTGACTGGGACAAGCCCGGAGATGCCGGCAGTTGGGTGTTTTTGAGCCTGTTGGGTCGGGCGGCGGTAACGTGATAGACATGGTCAAACAACCAGAACGGACCCGAAACTGTCATGCCCATTGTGAACCGCGTCGCCGACCTGCAGCCCGACATTCAAGCCTGGCGCCGGGACATTCATCAGCATCCCGAACTGCTCTACGACGTTCACCGCACAGCGGCATTCGTGGCTGACAAGTTGCGGGAATTCGGCTGCGACGAGGTCGTCACAGGCATCGGCAAGACCGGTGTGGTGGGCGTGATCAAGGGCAAGAAGCCCGCCAATGGCGACCTCAAGGTGATTGGGCTGCGCGCCGATATGGACGCGTTGCCGATCGAGGAAGAAACCAATCTTCCTTATGCCTCGAAGACTTCGGGCAAGATGCACGCCTGCGGCCATGACGGCCACACCGCAATGCTGCTGGGTGCGGCGCGCTATCTCGCCGAAACCCGCAACTTCGCCGGCACGACGGTTGTGATCTTCCAGCCTGCGGAGGAGGGCGGCGCCGGCGCGGCGGCCATGATCAAGGACGGGCTGATGGACCGCTTCGGCATCGAACAGGTCTACGGCATGCACAATGGCCCGGGCATCCCCGTCGGCCAGTTCGCCATTCGAACAGGGCCGATCATGGCGGCAACCGATGCGATCGATATCAAGATCGAAGGCCATGGTGGACATGCGGCGCGGCCACACAAATGCATCGATTCCGTCCTGGTCGGCGCCCAGGTGATCAACGGCCTGCAATCGATCGTCTCGCGCACCATCGACCCACTGGATTCGGCCGTGATCTCGATCTGCGAATTCCATGCCGGCAATGCCCGCAATGTCATCCCGCAGACAGCGGAACTGCGCGGCACCATCCGGACGCTGACCGAGGAGGTGCGCGGCCTCGTCGAAAAGCGCGTGCGTGAGGTGGTGGCGGGTGTCGCGCAGATGACCGGCGCCAGGATCGACCTCGTCTATGAGCGCGGTTATCCGGTGACGGTCAATCACGCAGCCCAGACCGAATTCGCGACGCGCGTCGCGAAGGAGATCGGCGGCGAGGGAGCTGTCGGCGAGATGCCGCCCATGATGGGTGCAGAGGATTTCTCCTACATGCTGGAGGCGCGTCCCGGCGCATTCATCTTCTGCGGCAACGGCAACAGCGCCGGACTTCACCATCCCGCCTACAATTTCAACGACGAGGCGATCGTCTACGGCACGTCGTACTGGATCAAGCTGGT
>JAHCKB010000136.1 GCA_026125985.1 Bradyrhizobium sp. | reverse complement strand
TGGCCGGCAGGCTTGGGAGGCAAAAGCCGACCTCACTCGCGCCGAGCGGGAGGAAATCAGACGCGCTGTGGCGTTGAGTCTGGACGAGCTGAAGGACATGCTTTCAGACTAGGACCTAAGCGGGGCTAAAGCGATGAGCGATATGGTGGCGGATCTGCTGTGGATATTGACCGACGACCGCGAGACCGTTCGCCTGCAGCTGCCGGCGCTGCCACTGGAGGGAATGCCCGAGCCGCTGCGTCTTCATCTCGACTTCGACGCGGTGGCGGTCGACGACTTGCTGCAGCGGCTGACGGTGCTGCGGTCGCAGATGGTGCCGGCGCCGGTGAGCAACTAGCCGTGCCGGAAGTCCGCCGCAACAGCAGCCCGGGCCTCCCAGCGCTGGCGTACGCCCTCACTCGCGGCACCACCTGGGCATTGTCCTGCCGAGCCTGCCATCGCCAGATCGCGGTCGACGTGGTCAATCTGGTCGAGGGTGTCGACGATGTTCTCGACTTCGATTCCGGGGCGACGTTCGCGCGGGCGAAGTGCCGGGAGTGCGGAGGGCAGATGCACATAACCGGCGGCTTTCAGGTCGCCGCGCTGAAGCACACCGGGCACATGCCCCGACTGATCACCAGAGACGGGACCTACTGGCGCCGGCTGGAGTGGCCTGCAATGCCCGGCGGATGATCATTGCCGCTGGCGCCAGCCGGGCATCAAGAGACCCAGCGCGCGACCACGACCACGGCGACCACCAAAATTAACGCCAAAATCAGGATCAGGGCTACGCGGTGCATAGGTGGGATGAAACACTACGTGACGCGAAGCGTAAGACCGCGTCGGGGTGGCGCGAGTTCTGCCGGTGTGGCGGGCCGTCTAAAACGGCCTTCTCGGCAAGCGCCGTGACGGTCGTAGGTGTGGGACTCTCGACCTGGCGCTCGAAATCGGCGGCGTGGCCGAGCGGAGGTAAAGGACCGGAATTAATTCCAAGTGTAGTTAATCGGAACGTCTGCCTTCCCGTACGCACCGATCTCCAGCGTTTGTTCGCCAAAGCGGCCCGTTCGGCCATGAGCGACGCTCAATCAGGCCCAACTCGCCCAACCGAGTTTTGGTTGCCAATGCTATGTGGGACTTCCCCCACTTACCGTCGATATCCGCAAGGGCGTCAAGCTCAGCGGCGGTAAGAACGATTGATTTTGCCATGGGAAAGCATAACCGTGAGCGAATCCGGGCTCTGTTCAAATTTAGACTCGCCCCCCAAGCTATTTGCATCGTTGGCCGAGAGACCGAGATGGAAACTCCGTGTGAGTGCTACCAGATGGCGGCAAGGTGCGAGCAACAGGCTGCGAGCGTCAAGAACGAACGAGCGCGCGAGATTCTGCTGGATGTAGCCGCCAAGTGGCGTCGCCTAGGCGACGACTTGAAGTCGGATATCGGGCTTTCCTCTCGTCCGCCCCGAACGGGATCAAATTAGGACACTACCGGCGGGGCCGCCGATTGGCCTACCCTGCCCGCCATGTGCAATCTCTACACTTGGAAGATGACCCGCGAGGAGATGCGAGCGCTCAAGCTGCATTTCCAGCTCATCGGCACGACGTGGACCGATTGGGAGGAGCGCCAGCGGGGGCAGAACGAGCCCATCAAGGATGTCTATCCGAACCGCCGCGCTCCGGTGGCAGTCTTGCAGAACGGCGAACACGTCTTGCGCGACGACATGCTTTGGGGCTTCCCGCCCTTCAAGCCGGGCGCGGGCTACGGCACCAACTTCCGCAGCCTCAAGGTCTCCCTGTGGCGCAACTGGCTCGACCGCGAGCACCGCTGCATCGTCCCGGCGACCGCCTTCGCAGAGCCGGACAAGAACACGCCCAAGGGCGCCGTCGAGTGGCGATGGTTCGAACGCGCCGACAAGCTGCCCTTCTTCTTCGCGGGCATCTGGCGGCCTTGGACCGGCGATCGGGGAACGAAGAAGGCGCCCAACGTCGCCGACCACATGCTGTACTCGATCATGACAACCGAACCCAACGGCGTCGTCGAGCCTGTGCACGAGAAGGCAATGCCGGTCATGCTGATGACCGGCGAAGCCGTCGAGCAATGGCTGTCCGGCGGTTCAATCGAGGATGCGCAGGCAATGCAGAAGCCGGCGCCGGACGATGCCATCGTGATGCGGCCACCTGAGAAGAAGGCGGCTTAGTCGGCGCCCATCAGTGCCCGTGTTGCCCGCACCTTGCCGCTCTCGATATCCCGCACATTGACCATAGGATAGCCCACGGGCGCATCAGCGCTCGCAAGCCACGCGTCATAGATCATGTCCCGCGCGATCTGCGCTCCTACCGCGAGCCGGCCAGTAGCGAAGTCGATTCCCCGCTGATCGCCCTTTCGAAAGCCGCCGTCCTTCTCGATCACGTAGAGCGGTCGGACGTGAGCAAGGCTCGCCAACAGCAGCGCCCGCGTCTTCTCCTCAATGGTGCACTTGCAGTTGACGTAGGCGCCGACCCCAGCCGCCACGGCTTCACGCTTGAGGTTCTGCCGCACGAAGGCACCTTCGAAGTAGGCGTGGATCTTCTTCGTCGTGAAGCCCTCGGGGTTCGGGTAGTCGCCCCAGCCGTTGTAGTGGACGGAGACATGCAGCGGCTGCGAGGCATCGCCGATGTAGTGGCTCCAGACGCCGATATCGCGAAGCGTCAGCTTCTCGCGGAGCCGGCGATCGGCTTCAAACCATTCCCGCTCTTCCGCGCTGGCTGCTGTCTCGGCGCCCTTCACCGCGGCCCGCCAGTAGGCGAAGTCTTTCCGGATCTGCTGCCACCCGTCGACGATGGCATAGGGCAGGTATCCGGCCTTGTACTGCGTGAAGCCGCCCGCCCGGAGCAGCGTGTCATACGCCTCGCGCGTGGTGGGGAGCTAGTCCAGCGCGATAACGCCCTCAACCTTGCCGTCGTCGGTTAGGTCGACGTAGTGGCCAGGGTCGCGCTCCTTGTCGTGCGTCTCCCCTGCCCCCTTGGAACGGTCCAGTTCACGGCCCATCACGGCTATCTCTGCGGCCGCCTCCGGGGCGCGGACGAAGGCCGGAACGTCCTCGGGCAGCTTCTCTATGGCAATCCCGCTTACCCACTCGTGGCCGATGGCGCCCCATGCCAAAGCCTGTCCCGCCGCCAAGCAGGCGACGGCCACGACTAGGCCCAACGTTCGAAATACCAATTGCCCCCCACGGTGGCGAGCGCCTGCCGGAGACGCCGCCACCCCCGCATTTCGAAGAGAAGGCCTGCTCAACGCGTGATGGCGCGCTTGTCGGCTCCCGGAGCCAGTTCCTTAACTTTCCCGTCTTCAAGTTTCTGGTTTTCGATCCGAGCCTTGTACTGCTGGGCTACGCCGTTAGCGGCCGCATCATCGACCTTTCTGCTCGCGCCGGCGAAGGCTGCGTCGACCGCCTTCTGGAAGGCCGCGGGGTCAACCTTCTTGGGATCGCCTTGCCGAATGATTTCTTGCAATGCCTTCCCGCTCGCTGGCGTTGCGACGCGCACGGGCACCGCCTTGCCACTCACCAGCAAAGATGCCTCGCCGTTCGCCCGTTGCAGTACTGGCCCCCCACTGCTGCCGCCACCCCCTGAGGTTACGAGAGTCGGCATGCAGACGAACACGGTTCCCTGCGTAAAGCGATTGCAGGCCTCCATGTCTAGCCAATCCAACCACAGAAACCCTCCGTTTCCATTGTAAATGACCGCGGCATCCGCCCGGGATGGCGCAAGCGTCATCCCGAAACCGGCGAACGCCGCAGCGGCTAGAATCCCTGCTGAGACAAGATTCTTCATGGTAGCTCTCCCTGCATTCCCACGAGGAATCTGTGGGACCGAAACGCTATCTCCCCTCATCTTGAAAGGCGAATGCAAACGCCTCCAGCGTCTCGCAAGGTAGCCTTTAAGAAGTCACCCAGCGCCCGGCGTGAGCATGGGCCATTCTCAATCCGAGAGCGACCGTGACCCCCGCAGAACGAATACCGTCACGACCACCGCCAGGACGGCCACCATCACCCCGAAGGCGAGAAACGGCTCGAGATCGAACAGCGACACCAGAAGCCAGATCCCGGCAATCTCGGCTGCGACCAGCAACAGAACGACGCGTTATTGCCCAGGGCAAGTGCCAAAGCCAATGTACGCGCAGGCGAATGCGGGTGCTTTGATCAGGACATGCGGTCGAACCGCGCAGGGCCGCCGCGGAAATGTGGACTCTCTGCGAATCTGCCTCCAAGTTGGGCCGCGCGCAGCACACCGAGAGACTTACTAGGACGCAGACCATGGCTACAGGCACAGTAAAGTGGTTCAATGCCACCAAGGGCTTCGGCTTCATTCAGCCCGACAACGGCGGCAAGGACGTTTTCGTTCATATCAGCGCCGTCGAACGCGCCGGGCTGAACGGGCTCAATGAAGGTCAGAAGATCAGTTACGAGGTCCAGGAGGAGCGCGGCAGGCAAGCGGCCGTGAACCTCAAGACCTAGACCGCACGGGCTGCGCTCCGCGCATGAGAAAGGCCGCGCCTCCCCGCCAGTCGAGAGGTTGGCGCCTCCGCATTTGCACGGTTGCGAATTCTCGACGCACGACCGATGCCACCGCCATCATTCAAGACCTCAAAGGGCCGGTGGACCCTCCCCGCCGTGAGAGCCGCAGTTGAATGGACGGTGGCCAAACATTGGCTACGCATCGAGGGTAAAACCTTCACCCTAACACCTGCCGCCACCGAGCTGGGGTCCAAGATCCGTCGCCGCCCAGGTCAGCGGGTTATGCCGTTCTGATAGTCATTAGAACCTTCGGTCCGTGCCCGACGTTGTAACGGGCACGGAAATGTCAGGTGGTGCAGTGAACGCAGCGGAGTTACGGGCGGAGGCCGGGCGTAAGCGACGAATGGCAGTCGTGGCCCGGTCCGCCGCGGCCGGCATGTCGCGTCCAGAAGACCGGCTAATCATGGCGGTTTACCTCCCAATGAGTCGTGCAGCCCCCGGGTCACTGCACCCGTCGCGAACACAGGAGATCAGCCGAGGCATCGTGAAGCAGCCGCATGCTGGTGTGCGGACCAGCCAAGGGTCAGCACTGCACGAGTACACTGCCATCTCCTGACACCGTAATGCTTTTAATTGCTCCTCCACCACACCGAGCCTCAGAGAGGGTGCGCACGGTACTGGCGGTAGCGCGCCCGATGTCCGGCTTAGATTTCGGTGCTTCGGCTGCCGGCGGCGTCGGCTGAGTCTCCGATACCGCGGGCAGCGACTCGGTCAGCGAGGCCATTTGCGGGGCCGGTGACTTGGCGTGGGGAACATACGGCACTGGTGCCCGCCTGCTCTCGAAAGCCAAGGGCGCAGTGGCCTTGACGGCGGGCGAATTGACAGTCTCTTGTGGACTGGCTGTGATCAATGTCGAAGCCGAGGGCGGAGCGAATATGGCTGCACTTGCTGTCCCGGCAAATACCAACGTCGCGAATGCTAAACCTACACGCTTCATGGAAAACCCTTCTTGAACTTCCTATAGAACGGCGCGTCAGAGGCATTCGTTCCTCGTTCGCGTTCAAGTTTGAACGGTTCGATACTTCAGAGGCAGGCTAGCGAGTGGCAGCCTACAATCATCTACCCTGCTCCTCGCTTGCCCGTCCCAAGGCTTCTCGCGAAGACCAAAGAAAAGGCCCCGATGAGCGGGGCCAATGGTGCGGCGTGACTTGCCCTATCCGGTCAAGGGGACATCTTCACAACGCGAGCGACGGCGGCACGCTGTTCGTCAGGGAGCGGCGGCGGCATCTCACATAGCCCACCTATCGCCCGTTGAATTGCCTTCGCCCGATCGAGCATGCCCAGCGCAACGGCTTCATAGAACGCGGCGCCATCGTCGCTGAAACTCGCGAACACGACGCGCCACGCAGGGCGCCAGCGAGCGCGTGGACCTGCCCCGGTTTCGCGGACGGTTGATGATTTGGGATCATAGCACGTGACGTGACAGGCTTTTATCCTCCCTGGTTGTACTGTTCCTTTGTTCGGCTCTATTTGAGCCCGTTCCTTCGTCCCGGCCCACGCACTGCGCAGGCCGGCGCGCGCAGCGGCCGTCAAGGACGCGCCTCTTGGGGCGCGCCCGCAAGGGCTTGTCCTTGACGGTCGCGAGCACGCCGGCAGACTTCGGCGTGCCGGGCGACGACGCCACCGCGCGTGCTTGCCGGCGTTCGAACTCGGCGGGCGACAGATAGCCGAGGGCGGAGTGGCGTCGCCGGGGATTGTAGAAGCCTTCGATGAAGTCGAAGACCGCGAGCCGGGCCTGGGCCTGCGTCGTGAAGCGGCAGCGGGCCAGCAGCTCGCACTCCAGCGTGGCGAAGAAGCTCTCGGCCATGGCGTTGTCGTAGGCGTCGCCGACCGAGCCCATCGACGGGCGAACGCCCATCTCGCGACAGCGCCTGCCGAACGCCAGCGGGGTGTACTGCGAGCCCTGGTCGGAGTGGTGGATCACGCCGTGCGGCTTGCGCACGGCAAGAGCCATGTCGAGCGCTGCCAGCACCAGCTCGGTCTGCAACGTCGCCGACATCGACCAGCCGACCACGCGCCGGCTGAACACGTCGAGCACGATCGCCAGGTAGAGAAAGCCGCTCCAGGTCGGAACGTAGGTGATGTCGGCCACCCACAGCACATCGGGCGCCGTGGCGACGAAGCTGCGATCGACCAGATCGGGAGCCTGACGGGCGCCGTCGCGTACCGTCGTCGTCACGAACAGTCGGCGGCAGACGCCGCGCAGGCCCGCCGCCTTCATCAGGCGGGCAACCCGCTTGCGCCCGACCGCGCTGCCGGTCGCCGTCAGTTCGGCATGGATGCGCGGCGAACCATAGGTGCCGCGCGAGGCGGCATGAATGGCGTCGATCCGCTCGATCAGCACCCCGTCTCTTCTGGCCCGTGCCGAGGGCGCACGCGCCGACCACGCATAGTACCCGCTGGTGGAGACACCCAGCACACGGCACATGGTGGCAATCGGATAGAGGGCCCGGTACGTGCTCACGAATCGGAATCCTTCGATGGAACCGCCTTCGTCTCCCGCGCGAACCAGGCCGCGGCTTTTGACAGGATCTCGCGCTCGAGCCTGAGCTGCCTGTTCTCACGCCGAAGCCGGCTCAGCTCCTGCCGCTCGACGCTCGTCAGGCCGTCCGTTCGACGACCTTCGTCTCGGCCGGCCTGCGTAATCCAATTGCGGATCGCCTGCGCCGACGGTTCGAACTCCTTCGCCAATTCTTCCGGACGGCGGCCGGCCCTGACAAGTTCGACCATCTGACGTCGGAACTCGGGGGAATACGGAGCACTCTTCTTCGCCATTGTGGACTCCTGAAACACAAATGTTCGGGTGTCCACGAAACCGAGGCAACTTCACGTCGAGCTTGCCCGGCGCACCTGCACCGGCGCCGAAGCCTGGGCGGAAACCGCGGCTACCATCAAGAGCAAGTCGAGCGCCTGCTTTTCATCGCGAAAGCACTGGATGTCGCGTCCATCCGCTCCTATGAGGGAATGGGCTTGGTACCCGAACCGACGGGTGCCAAGGGCGAAATGCTGACGTGCAATGACGTCTAATGACGCTGGGCCCGTTCGCTGCAACTGCGCTTGTCGCCCACTAACGGGGATAGGGGGCATGCCTGGGAGGCACAGCGCCCCTTTCTTCGGTGGAGTAGAGACTAGGGTCCAACTCACGAATTCTGTTGTGAAACGAGAGAGTTGTCGATTCGATAGGCATCCCGCCCGGGTGTCGCGTACTCGTTCTCGCGCGCTATTTCGCCGAGGACTACCGGCGTAGCGACCGATGGAGTAATTCGGCCATGCCAGAGATAAGTAAACGGATGTCGGTCGCCTCGGCCTTCAATTCCTGGCGCCGCGCGAACGAGGCGTGGAGCGAGATGCAGTTCGACAGGCTGGTGCTGGTTTGAGTCTGAGTCCTTGCACGCGCAACTCGGGCGGCTCACGCTCTGCCTCTTAGCAGATCTCGGATCTCGGTCAGCAGCACCTGTTCCTTGGTGGGCGGCGCAGGCGCAGGTGGAGCATCCTGCTCCTTTCTCATCATACGGTTGATGCCTCGGATTACCAGGAACAGCACGAAGGCGATGATGATGAAGTTGACGGTAACGGTGATGAAGGTGCCATAGCCTAGCGTGGCGCCTGCTTTCTTGGCTGCATCGTAAGTCGACGCTTCGCTGGCGGCAGGGGTGAGCCCAATGAAGTAGTTGGTGAAATCCAGCCCGCCGGCGACGCGGCCGATGATCGGCATAATGATGTCGTTAACGAGCGAATCAACGATCTTGCCGAATGCCACGCCAATGATGACGCCGACGGCGAGATCAACGACATTACCACGCATCGCGAATTTCTTGAACTCCTGGAGCATCGCCCCCTCCATGGCTTTTTCACGATACGCGAAGATTTAAAGCTAACATAAATCCCTCAACGTAGATAGGCGATGGGATCGCTTAATTTATTCAGCTTCTGAGTCGCTTGATCTTGTCGCCGCTGCCGCGCCTTGATCCCTGCTCCGCCTTTCCCTCGGACGAGGAAGTATTAAATCGACGCACGAGACGATCAAAAGTCGAGTCAGTCCGGCAGGGCAGCTGTCGCGTATAGGCTTTGCAGCATGGGCGACGGACGAATGGACGGGCCGAAGACCGCGGTGAAGATCTTGTCGATCTCGCCTGAGCGATAGATGCGGCTAAGTTCGCCATCAACGGCAAGGCGGAAGTCGCTGTCCCCACGCCGCATCGCCAGCGCATACGGCTCTATGCTGAGATAGACGTCGGCAAGCATCAGGTTGGCCGGCGTCGTCGCCTCCTTGGCGAGATAGGCGAGGATGGCGCGATCGGCGAAATAGGCCGCCACCGCCCCCTTCTCCAGGGCGTCAAGGCCCTCCTGGTGCGTCGTGGCTGTCACGACTTCAGCGCTGCTCTTCGCCTCCCTCAGGGCACGGCGCAGACCCGCCTCCGTGGTGGTGTTTGACAATACGCCCACCTTCTTTCCGTCGAGCATACTCAAGTCATCCGGCCCGTCAGGAAGCGTCATGAAGCTCGCCCCGTCGGCAAAGGTCGAGATCGAGAAATCGAGGATTCGGCGTCGCTCCAGCGTCTGAGTCGTGGCCTCGCACAGGAGATCGGCCTTGCCGCTCGTGATCGCGTCAAACCGATCGGCCGAGGTGACGGGCACGTAGATCACCGTGAGCTCGGCCAGTCCGAGCCGTCGACCGAGCCCCTGGGCCACAGCGCGGCAGAGCTCGACCATGAAGCCCGTTGGCGCACTGGCCGAATTGTAGGAGAAGGGAGGCGCGTCCTCGCGGTAGGCAATGCGTAGGGTGCCGCTCATGCGCACGTCGTCGAGGGTGGCGGCGGACGCTCCCTCGACGCGCAGCGCGCACACTACCAAGATCATTGCGCTCGCGAGTCTCGCCACCATCGGCATGATCAGCCTCCACACTATCCTCACGATGTTCTGGCCAAAACTCCCATATGACCACCGGAATAGTTTGCAGTGTAACACTCGGCGAGGTCCCTCCAAGCCGCAGGTGGAGTGGCAGCGCCTTGTCTTGGGATCCACATTAACTCGTGCGCCATTTGACCAAGATCTCCAGCTCGGTCACGCCACAAGCCTAGCTGCCGATCGAGCGTCGATAGGCACTTGGACGATTGCCGGCAGCCATCGCCTTAGTAGGGCGAAACCTGGCACCGGCAAAGAACGCCCCGATGATCGGGGCCGCCGGAGCCTTTTTTAAGAAGGCTTCTTCACGATACGCGAGATGGCTCGGAGCTGTTCGGTGTGAGTCGCGGCGGCCGGCGCGGATGGTGGGCGAGGATTTGGACTCGAGGGGACCTCGCGGGCACACTCGGCTTGTGCATTGGCTGATCTTTAGACTTCTCCAGGATGCAATCCATGGCTACAGGCACAGTGAAGTGGTTCACGCCACTAAGGGTTTCGGCTTCATTCAACCCGATGGCGGCGGCAAGGATGTTTTCGTCCATATCAGCGCCGTCGAGCGCGCCGGACTGAACGGCTCAATGAGGGGCAAATGATCACCTACGAGGTCCAGGAGGAGCGCGGCAAGCTCGCAGCCGTGAACCTAAAGGCCTAGCATCCTGTCGGACTTGAAGGCCTAACCCGACCTGACACAAGGATGGCCCGGAACGACCGCGTGAACTTGGTGTCGCGATCATGCAGGAGATATCGACAATCTCTCAGCGCACCACAATCGTCCGCAGTCGCATTCCGGGCGATTTTCTCCATCCATGCGTCATCGGGATGAACGGTCATGTGTGGATGCGTCGATGCAAGAGATCTTTTGACGGCGCCGGCGATGATCGGGTGCGGTCATGTGTCAGGCCGCTGGCCTGCGCGGCGTCAAGCTGGTGATCTCCGACTCCCATGAGGGCATCAAGGCTGCGGCGTCCAGGATCCTCACCGCCACCTGGCAGCGATGCCGTGTGGGGTCGTTGAAGAAGTCCGCCCTGATGAGGACCATGCCCCGTTTGAGCCGAGTTGCTACACGGCGAACATTTCCGAGCCCGAATGTGTTCTGTTGATCAGCGGAGAGGGCCTGAGAGCGATGCTGGCTAAGATAAATACGTAAAGAGCCGCCGCCAGCCGCTTGAGGTTGATGACGGCTGCGGTCAGATAGGCTTGGATCTTCATATTCGCCAGGCCGCGCCTGATGGCGCGGGCCAAGCCGTGCCACGACTTGGCTTCGCCGTGGAAGCCCTCCGAGCGCCAGCGGTGGCGCTGATAGAGACGCCGATCCTCCGCACTCCAGCGTTCGCGGCGGCGCCGGGCGCGAAGCAAAGCTGGATAGTCGTCACCGACGACCACGGCCTTGTTAGCGCGCCCTTTCGAGAGGCAATCCGCCTTGAGCGGGCAGCGCGCGCAGTCCTTGGCTCTGGAGTAAAAGAACCTGCCGTACTTCAAAGGCCTTTTGGGTCGCAGGATGCGCCCCTTCGGGCATTTCAGAATGTCGTTCTTGGCGTCGTAGCGGAAGCGCCGCAAGGGAACACGCGAGCGGATCGGTTCTGCCTTGGCTGGGATGACGGCAACGATGCCGCGCTTCTCGAATGCGGCGAAGACTTTGGCGTAGGCATAGCCGGCATCGGCAGTCACCGCTTTGGGACGAACACCCGTGGTCCGGCCGACCTCGTCGACCTGCGGTGCGATGAGGTCTCCTTCGTTAGTCTGCCCAGTCGTGACCTCGACATCGAGGATGACACCCACCTTGTCGTCGACCGCCGTGTGCTGCTTGTATGCCGGCTCGAGCCGCCGATTGCGGGCGTTCGTCGCCATCGTGGCGTCTGGATCGGTGACGCAGACCTTCTTGTGTTTGCCGCTTTGACGCCCGTTCTTCTTGTTGTCGATCTCCGATTCCGCAGCATTCTTGTCGAGCACGTCGGCCACGTGCCGTTCGACGAGGCTGTCCCAGCTCACATTGGCGCGGATGAGCGAAGCATCGATGTGGACAACCTCGGCGGTGACTATCTTCGCCTTGAGACAGGCCTCGACCGTCCGCTTGAAGATCTTGCGGAAGCGCTCGGCGCCCCATCGCTGCCGGATTCGTGTCAGGCTGGAGTGATCGGGAAGCGCCTCATGCAGGGCGTAGCCGATGAACCACCGGATAGCGATGTTGACGTGAGCCTCGCGCAGGAGCTTGCGGTCGTGCACGATCCCGAGCAACAGCCCGGCAAGCATCAATCGCACGGCAACTTCGGGATCGATTCCCGGCCGGCCATCACTATGGCAATAGCAATCGGCGACTTCCTGCCTCAGCCAGGAAAGATCGAGCACGCGGTCGACCCGAGCCAGCACGTG
>JAHCKB010000135.1 GCA_026125985.1 Bradyrhizobium sp. | reverse complement strand
GCCGATGTCCGCGAGAAGGACTATTTCATCTGGGATGACGAACTGCCCGGCTTTGGCCTCCGCGTGTTCGCCTCCGGCAAGCGCAGCTACCTCATTCAATATCGCGCTGCTGGACGCACGCGACGATATACCATCGGCCTGCATGGCGTGTGGACACCAGAGACAGCCCGGCAAGAAGCGAAGGTCCAACTGGGGCGCGTTGCGCGCGGCGATAATCCTTCCGAGGAACGCCAGCTCGACCACAAGGCCATCACGGTCAAGGAGCTTTGTGCCCTCTACACCGCCGATCTGAACGCAGGTCTCATCTTGGGTAAGGGCGGACGACCGAAGAAGCCAACCACCATCGTGACCGACACTGGCCGTATCGAGCGGCACATCATCCCGCTGATCGGCGCACGCCGAGTCAAAGATCTGACCAAAGCGGACATCAACAAGGTCTTGAAGGACATCATGGCGGGCAAGACGCGCGTCGCCGTCAAGACGAAGAAGCTGCGTGGAAAGGCCATCGTTCGCGGTGGTGCCGGCACCGCCACGCGTACCGTCGGGCTGTTGGGTGGCATCCTCACCTACGCTGTCGACGCTGGGATCATCGAGATCAATCCAGCGCACGGCATCAAGAAGCCCAAGGACAATGTTCGGAATCGTCGTCTGACAGAGGCGGAGTACCGCACTCTCGGTCAGATGCTTCGCGAGGCGGCGGCGAACGAGAAATACGCCATGACCGTGGACATCATCCGGCAGATCGCGCTCACTGGCTGCCGCCGCTCGGAAATGATCTCGCTAATGTGGATCGAGGCTGACACCGACGCGAGCTGCATGCGCCTGGTGGACAGCAAGGAAGGCGAGTCCATTCGTCCTATCGGACTGCCCGTCGTCGAGTATCTGGAGGAACGTCGCAAGACCGCTGCGGGCACCTACGTCTTCCCCGGTCAGGGCGAGGACAATGCGTTCGGTAGCTTCCCGAACCATTGGGAGCAGATCTTCACAGACAGCCCGCTCGTCGGTGTCACCCCGCACGTCCTGCGCCACAGCTTTGCCAGCATCGCCAACGATCTCGGCTTCACCGAGGTGACGATCGCCGCGCTGGTCGGCCACTCCAAAGGTTCGGTGACGAGCAAATATATTCACACACTCGACACGGCGCTCATCATGGCCGCCGATACGATCTCCGGCTACATTCAAGGGCTGCTCCAGGGAGTGGAATTCAAGCAGACAGCCTACGCACTGGATCGCGACTCCCGTCGAGCCGCGCTTGACCTCTTCCTGACCAAAGCGGTGGGAGAGCCGGCGAACGAAGCAGAAGAGGAGGGTCGCTTGGCAGCTTGAGGCTTGCGATCACATCCACCACAAATCGCGCAAGGCCGGCATCTCGGTCCCAACTCTGGTGATGATGGCGGTAATAGGAATGATATGCGCCCTGAATCGGCTCACCCACGGCGCCGGCGCAGAACTCAAGCAGATCGAGGATCACCGGCGTGTCGGGCACTTCGCTCGGGGAGAGCGGCCATTCGATCCACGGCACCTCGGCACCTAGCACCCGGCGGAAGGCCTACTCGTCACACCCACACGGACCGTTTCCGTCGGGGCACTGTTCCGGAAAGCGCAGGCCAAATGAGCCGTTGCCAATTCCCGTCTGGATCAAGCTGTAGAGGCCGGCCCACAAGCGCGCATCGATGACATCGATTGTTGGAGGTCGTGTTCCGTACTCACGATCGGTAAAATAGGTAGATATCGGTTTCCCTCAAGATCATCCCTTCTCCGCGTGGTTTGCCCGCTCTGCTATGTCTGCGCATCGTTCGATCAACGCCTCAAACGGCTCGGCGTCTTCGAGCAGCAGCCCGTCTTCGACCATGCGCGCGTAATCCATGGCCAACGCCGTGCGCGCCTCACCATTCGGCGCGAGTTGCAGGTTTCCGCTGACAGCGGCTTCATAGTCGATGGCCGCGCCATCGACCGCTTTCTCCGCGAAGAACATGCTCTTGTGGTGGGCAACGGCATTGGCGAGGTTGCGGTCGGCGAATGCGACGGTGGCGATGCCCGCATCGTCCAGTCGAACAACGTCGTGCCAGTGGCGGGCGAAGCGCTCGCCACGCAGCCGTTCCTGCAGGCAAAAGACGTGCATTGCGGTCGCCTTCTCCCAGAAGGTCCGCTCGGCATGCATCACCCGCGGGCGCGCCGTTGGAAACTCGACGCCTTCGATCAGTCCGGCCGCATCGCACGCCACATCGCGTGGGCTGGCCGGCTCTCCCGTCGAGCGGGCACCGAACTCCAGCATCACGCTCGGAGCCACATAGCCCGATCCCGCCGAGGTCGCTTCATAGTCGACGAACAGCTTGTCGCCTTCGACCCTGAGGGTCGCGGGCAGCGATTGCGCGTCGATCGCACCGGCAAGAAGAGGCTGAACCGTTCCGTTGACCCACTCGGGCAGGCGGTATCGGACGGCCTTCGACCACCGTCTCTCCTCGCTCCGATTTTTCGGCAGGGCCTCGCCATCCTCGCCTACCAGATCAGGGGCGATGGCACGGATGTCGTAGGTGAGATCCACGTCCTCGGAAAAACGTCGAATGACGTGATACGCCTTCGACAGCGACGTGCCGCCCTTGAACACGAGATGCTCGCCAAGGTCGGACCCGAACAGCGTCGCAAGAGTCCAAACGACCCACACATCCTTTTCCAGCAGATGGGGCGGCCGCCCGGATTGATCGGCAGCGACGGCCAAGGCCTCGCGCCGATCGCCTGCCGATAATGTGAGGAAGGCTTCAGCCATGCGCGACCTTGCCCACCGTCCTGGCAAGCCAGCTCGGGAGCTGGGGGGCGGCCGCGACGAGTTCGCCGAACGTGGAAGACGGCAACTTGCGCTTCAACGTCTTCAAGGCGGCTTCCGCCTTCTCCGGTCCCAACCAAGCCAGCGCGCGCACAGCCTGTCCGGCGGGCCGATCGGCCAGCGCCAGTTGCCAGCGTGGCGCATGCCGCAGCTCGACGACCTGTTGGCCTAGATTCATCGTCCGGCTACGGCCCGATGTCAGATAGACCGACCGGACCGGCACCTGAGTCGTGAGCCCGAGCGCGTTGGCGGCGGCGGCGCCGTTTGACACGATGACTTCGCCCCGCTGGCTCGCGAGAGCTTCGACGGCCTTCTCGACGGAGGGTGCGCGAACGCCGAACCGGCTCGAAACCGGGCACAGATAGACGCCGCGCCCGGCACGCATCAGCCGGCCACGTTCAGCCAGTCGCGACAATGCCTGGTCCACCGCGGCGCGATTGCCGAGGTGGAGCAAGCTCTTAGCAGCGATCGGAGCGCCCTCGGGAAGGCCCTTGGTATGCGCCAGAATCTGCTCGGTCAGTCTTTGCACAGCCATTCTCCTGTCAGAAATATATGCAATATTCTGACAGTTTTCAACCGGGCTGCTGCGGCAGTCCTGGATCAGGGTGTTCCTGCAGGGGAAAGGCCTCAAAGACCGCGTCGCCGAGCTGGCTGCCAGCTCCGAACCGGCCATTTGGGAGTCAATGACCCGCTGATTGGGAATGATATGGTCCGGGAGGGGAAAGCCTTCCCCTGCGGCCGAGCCCAAGGTCTCGGCCGACCCCTTCTGCGGGGAGACCCCGCAACACCCCCAATAGAGTGAGAGTGTGGACCGGATTTCCGTGACGGGTTGAGGGTCGGGAGAGGGTCTTCCGGCACCCGTCATGGAGTTTGATCCCATGAACATGCAGGTTCGCGATGCCCGGCGCGACGTGCGTGGCGGCTGGAAGGTGGACGTCAATCGCGGCGAGCGCATCGGCCGCGTTTCCTCGGAGTGGTTCTCGCGGCCGGACGACGAGCGCTATCTGTCCCTCCCCGAACTCGGCCGGACCGTTCGCGAGCGCACCGAGCGCAGTCGGACCCGTGTCGTCGAATCCGCGCTCATCCATGTCGAAGCCAGCCGCACCGACCCCGAACGGCTCGCCCTGATCCTGCCGGGCGCCGACAAGCCCATCGCGCCGACGCACTGGAGCTTCGGCCAACTCGCGAGCCAGGTCGGCGCCCCGGCCGCGTACCTGCGTCAGCACCCCGCCGCGCTCGCCGGCATCAACCTGCAATATAACCTGATCTCCCACCGCGCTGAGCAGATCAAGACGCTCGAGACCAATGATGGCCGCGTCGAACTGCGGGCGGTGACAGACCCGGACTAACGGGAGGATCTACGACCACGAGTTGGTCGAGGCAGTGTAGCGCATCGCCGGCAACGGCACCGGCGACACCCGTTGGAAGGTGCCAGGCGTCCTCGACTGGTCGACCGGCGTCTACAATCCGCGCGTCGACATCACCAAGGACACCACGACGCTCTACGCCGGCTAATCGTGGATTCTTGAATCGAAAGTGCGCTGCCCGCTTTGCGAAAGCTGCCATACACTGTCGCCGCTATGAAATAGCGCAAATGACGAACTTCGATTTCACGAGCAGAATTCATTGCGGTGCCTGCTCACGATTCGTCGCTTGCAATTGCGGTTTCCGATCATATTCAGCTGCGTAATTCCCGGGCCGTCCCATCCTTTGTCGAGGCACTTTGCGCAAACAAGGAAAGGATGATCGAGGCAATCGCGCCGGCGCACATGAAGCCCAAGATTTGCCAAGGAACATTCAGATGATCGGGCGGCGAGTCGGAGGCCCCGCTCAGTAATCGCACGAGCATCCAAGTGTCGATAACACCGATGAGCGCGCCCCCTGGAAAGCCGAGCCCCTTCGCAAGCCCAGGCTGCGCGGCCGAAAATTTGATGCTGACCGTCTCGGCTACTCGGAATGGGTCGACTGCTATCTCTACCGACAGTGACGATGGCGCGGTTCTTGTCGAACTGGCGTGCAGCTTGCCGAGCAAACGAGCGTCCGGCAGCGCGATTGTGCGGCATCAACCGGCCAAGGATCGTCTGAACAAGAGCAGGCTGACCGTGAGAAAGCTGACGCCCATGCCCAACATGGTGACGAAATCCCTCCATACCATCGAGAAATCCGCTCCGCGGTATGCGATACCCTGCATGAAGCTGATGTAGTGGCGTGACGGGAAGAACCAAGTGAGGTACTGGACCCACTGCGGCTGGCTTTCCACAGGCGAAATGCCGCCCGACAACATCATCATCGGCATGACCGACATCATCATCAACAGCGCAAATTGGGCCATCGTGCGCGCGATCGTGCCGAGTAGGATGCCGATCGATGCCGCCGCACAAATGTAGACCGCCGAGCCCAGCAGCAGCAGAGGGCGAGATCCGGCGATCGGCACGTGCAGCGCGCCTTGCACCACCAGCAGCAGCGAAAGTGTGAATGCCACCATGATCGCCAGGCCGTTGGCCCAGACCTTTGCCAGCGCGATTTCCGAGGCCCTCAGCGGCATCACGAGCAGGTGTTCGATGGTCCCGTGCTCGCGCTCGCGCAGCAGCGCAGCTCCGGTCAGGATGATCATCAGCATCGAGAGTTGGTCCGTCAGGGCCACAAGCGCACTAAACCAGGCCAGGGTGCCGTTGGGGTTGAAGGCACGACGCTTGGCCAGGGTGGAATCGAGCCCGCGGTAGCTCTGCATCTCCTGGCGATAGCGTGTGACTTCCTGGGAGATGATATTCTGAATGTAGCCGGTGCCGATGCCGGCCTGTTGCACCGCGGTCGCATCGGCGCTGACATGGATCTCGGCGTTCTTTCCGACCCGAGTGTCGGCCTCGAAGCGGGGAGGGATCTCGACGATGAAGGTGAACTGGCCTTTGTCCATCGCGCGATCGATCTCGGCCGCGCTGATGGTTTGGACCTTCTGGAAGTACGGCGGGTAGAAGAGGTCGATGATCGAGCGCGATAGCTGCGACTGGTCTTCGTCGATGATTGCGATAGCTGCGTTGTTGACAGTCTCGCCGCTACCACTGGCCTGCGTGTAGACGCTGACGCCGAGCGACCAGACGATAAACAGCATCATCGTCACGTCTTTGATGAGCTCCTTGAGCTCTTTGGTTCCCAACCACCAGATGTTGATCAGGCTCGGCACGGGCTACTTCTCCTGCTTCTTCAGAAGCAACACCGAAAAGGTGACGAAGACCAGCGGGAACGCGATCAGCGAAAGCAAGTCGGTCTGCATGTCGGTGAAGCTCAGACCCTTGGTGAAAGCGCCCACGCTCATGTGCATGTAGTAGGTCGTCGGCCACATCGAGCCCATGAGCCGCGCGCCGCCCTCCAGCGTTGAAACCGGCTGCATCATCCCGGAGAACTGCATCGTCGGCAGCATCGACAGCACAGCTGCGGCAAAGTTCGCCGCGACTTGGCTGCTGGTGAACGACGAGATAAACAAGCCGTAGCCGGTTGCCGCGGCGGCGTACACGACAGTACCCATTGCCAGCGTGATGGCGCTACCCTTCAACGGCACACCGAACAGGAACAGCACGGTGGCAGTCATGATCAGGAAATTGATCATACCGATGCCAATGTATGGAAGCTGCTTGCCCAACAGATATTCCAGGCGGGTGACCGGCGTGGCATAAAAGTTGGCGATGGTGCCGATTTCCTTGTCCCGTGCGACGCTGACTGCCGTCAGGATAGCCAGGAACAACATCAGTAACATGGCGGGCACTGAAGGTCCGATGGCGTAGATGCTCTCTCCCGTCGGGTTGTAGCGGTTGCGCACGAGGATGGTCGTACTCGGGCCTGTTGCCACCGCACTGCTGGATTCGCGGCTGCGCTGTTCGGCAAAAAGGTTGTGCGCTGCCTGCACGTAGCCCTCGATCGTACTGGCTCGCGAGGTATTGGCGCCATCGATCCAGGCCGATACCTGCCAGTCGGAGCCGCGCTTGACCAAACGCCCGAAGCCGGACGGAATCTCGATGGCCAGCGTGATGTCGTTCGATTTCATCCGCGCCTCCATCTCATCGCTGCTGCGGATCGGGGATTTTTCGGTGAAGTACCGGGAGCTTGAGAAGTTGGCGAGATAGGCCCGGCTCTCGGGTGTGTTGTCCTGGTCGAAGGCGGCGTAGCTCAGATTGCTGACGTCGCTGGAAACGCCGTACCCGAAGATCAGCAGCATCAGGAAAGAGCCAAGAAAAGCAAAGGCCAGACGCACCGGGTCGCGTAGAAGGGTGCGCGTCTCGCAACGCGTATAGGCCAGCAGGCGACGGATCGGCATGAACGGCGGCAAATGCCTGGTCTGGTCAGAGCCGGCAGCGGCCGATGCGGTCAGCGGCACGACGGGAGCGGGCGCGGAGGCAGCAGAGCCTGCCGCTTGCGACTCTGCTTCCTCGATACAAGACACGAACGCATCCTCGAGATCGCGTGCCCCTTCCGCTTCGATCACTCGTGTCGGTGTATCGCATACCAGCACGCGCCCGGCGTGCATCAGCGAGATACGGTCGCAGCGCATCGCCTCGTTCATGAAATGTGTGGAGACGAAGATCGTCACGCCCTTGTTGCGCGACAAGTCCACCAGAATCCGCCAGAACTCGTCGCGCGCTTGCGGATCCACACCGGAGGTCGGCTCGTCAAGGATGAGCAACTCCGGGTCGTGAACAATGGCAACGGCCAGCGACAACCGCTGACGCAAGCCTAGTGGCAGCGAGGTGGCCTTCGCATCGGCATATTCGCTCAGGCCGATCTCGGTGATGAGCTGTTCTGTGCGCTGCGTCGACTTCTGCTCGCCGAGATGGAACAGACGCGCGTGGAGCATCAGGTTGTCGCGCACCGTCAACTCACCATACAGTGAGAAGGCTTGCGTCATGAACCCCACCCTACGGCGTACCGAGAGATCGTTGGCATCAACGGGTTGGCCGTACACCTCCGCCATTCCTTCGCTGGGGGCCAGCAGGCCTGTCAGCATCTTCATCGTCGTCGTCTTGCCGCAGCCGTTCGAACCAAGGAAGCCGAAGATCTCGCCGCGCTCGATCGCGAAGCTGACCCGGTCCACGGCGGTGAACGTCCCGAAGCGCGCGGTCAGGTCCTTGGCTACGATGACCGGCGCTTGCGTCGACGCCTGGCGCGGCGGGATGACCAACTGCTCATGAGTAGACGTGCCGCCGTGTTGAAGCGCGATGAAAACGGCATCAAGATCCTGCGCTCCTGTTTTGCTGCGCAGTTCCTCGATCGTTGCCGACGCCAGCACGTGACCATGATCCATCGCGACCAGCCAGTCGCAGTGTGCCGCCTCGTCGATATAAGCGGTCGAGACCAACACAGTCATCGACGGCCGTTCGCGGCGCAAATTGGCGATCAACTCCCAGAACTGGCGACGCGACAGCGGGTCAACGCCCGTCGTCGGCTCGTCGAGAATTAGCAGATCGGGGTCATGGATCAGGGCACAGCAAAGCCCCAGTTTCTGCTTCATGCCGCCCGACAGCTTGCCGGCGGGACGATCCAGGAAAGGCAACAGACGGGTGGCGGCGGTGAGCTTGCGGATTCGGGCTTCTCGCTCGGATGCTGAAAGGCCGAACAGCGTGCCAAAGAAAGACAGGTTTTCAGCAACGCTGATCTCTTGATAAAGGTTCTTCCCCAGCCCTTGGGGCATATAGGCTATGCGTGTGCAAACGGCGCGGCGATGACCCGCTGAGCCCATGCTGCCGTCGAACACGTCGACGCTACCCGCCTGCAGCTTGCGCGCGCCAGCAATTAACCCGAGCAAGGTCGACTTGCCGGCGCCGTCAGGGCCGATCAGACCGATCATCCGGCCGCTCGGCAATTCGAGCGACACGTTGCCGAGCGCCGTCGTGGCGCCATAGCGATGGCTCACCCCGGTGATCCGGGCGACGGGCCGCGTGAAGCCTGCATCCATTTCAGTTCCCCGCGTCGATCGGGTCGCCGGGGAACCGCTTCTGCAGGTCATGCGGCCACTCTGGCGGGTTCGGTTCGAGTCTCACGAAGCCGGTGCCGCGCACGCCGGTCTTGACCTGTTCGACGTGGCGGTCGATCAGGCTTTGCGGGATGCGCAACCTGACTCGAAAAACTAGCTTGTCGCGCTCGCTGCGCGTTTCCACCTGCTTCGGGGTAAACTGCGCATCGGGGGAGACGAAGCTGACCTTGGCCGGTATCGCGAAGTCGTTAGTGTCGAATTGGATGCGTGCCTGCGAGCCGAGCGGAATCTGGCGGGCCTGCTCGGCGGGCACGAAGATTTCCATGTAAACCTGTGACAGATCGACGATGGTCAACACCTTGCCGCCAGCGCCGAGCACTTCACCGGGGTTGGCCAAGCGGTAGAGTACCCGTCCTCGTACCGGCGAGCGCAACGTCGCATCGGCGATCTGCGCGTCGGTCTGGTCGATCAGGGCCTGAGCCGCCTGGATGGAACTTTGTCTCGCGTCGACGTTCTTTTCCGTGGCCGCCAGAATCGCCCGGGCGGCGTCGCGCCCGCTCCGCGCCTCGTCGAGCGTCCGCTGGCTCACGGCCTCGGTTCGGACCAATTGCGCAGCGCGCTGGAGGTTGGCCTCTTTCAGATTGAGCTCCGCGCGTCGCTGCTCGACCGTGGCCTTGGCTTCGAGCAGCGACGCCTCCTGCATCGCCATATCCGCTACGTACTTCGCCCGTTGCGCTTTGAGTTCGGCGACGTCGATCTGTGCGACGACCTGATCGGCTTCGACCAGATCACCTTCGCGCACGAGCACCTGGACCAGGCGACCGGGGGACTTGACCGCCGCATCCACCTGGACGGACTCGATCCTGCCATTGGCAGACACCAACCCTGCGGGCGGGCCGACATGCCGACTCTGCCACCACAATGGGATTAGTGCGGCTGCGGCCGCAACAGCCAAAGCAAGGCCAACAACAAGAAGTAGGGGTCGTTTCTTTGTCATCTCAGGGGGGGGCTTTTTCCAGGCGTTTGGGCGGGCGAGGCTTGATAATATGTACGAATTGCATTATATGCGTCTGCGCATAATATGCAATGGGAGAGCTAATGGGCTCCGACCAGCGCTGCCTGACACAAGTCGCTACTTCGTTTGCACGGGTCCACACGCTCGTGATGGAGCAGGTCTCTCCGGTGCTGCGGGGGCTGATGCGCGGCAACGACCTGTCCTACAGTGAGTTCACCGCCATAGTGCAGGTCTTCACCCAGGGGCAGATGAAGATCGCAGACATCGCGCAGGCAACCGGCTTGACCCACAACGCGGCCAGCCGCCTGGTCGATCGCCTGGTCCAGGCGGGGTACGTCAGCCGTGCAGAGGACGCACACGATCGCCGCCAGAAACGGGTCGAGTTGACGCCCGCGGGCCATGCGCTCCCGGTGGGGCTGCACACGGCAACGATCGACGCCTACCGGGTCGTGCTGTCGAAGCTGCCCACCGAGACCCAAGACCGTCTTGCGAAGGCCGTGGGCGACCTTGATGAGCGCCAGCTCGCGCCTGCGCAACCGCTAAGCTCGAGCCGCAGACCTGGCTTGTCGGGTGGCAACCGACAGCGGCAGGGCGCGAGGCCTGCGGCGGGTGCAAACAAGAAGGCGCAATGAGCAACTTGTGTGACCAAACGATAGGTGAAGCGGTCAGCTCTCGGGCCAGGCCGTAGCCGCAGGCGCCCGCCTCGTAGCAGAACGACAGCCGACGCCCGGGGTGCTTGCTCAACAGCCGTCGCGCGAAATCCGGCAAGGCTCCGGGTCGATGCGGCAATGATCCCTGGAATCTGACCTCGCTTGATCTTCCTCCCCGAGCGACGGCAAGAGCGATTGTAGCCTTGTGAACGTCCAAACCTACAAAAATGACTTGCTGATCCATTGATTTTCTCCCGTCCGGGTTGGACGCCAGATTTTCTGGCGCTGGACGGAACGGTCTTACAACGACGCGGCCTCGCCATCCCGGATGGACATCAAGTCAGCGGGGGGAGACCCCGCAACGCCCCCTGAGAGGGCGAGTGGGACGGGATTTCCGTGACGGGTTGAGGACTGGAGAAGAGGTCTCCGGCGCCCGTCGCGGAGAACCGCGATGTTCAAGAAAGATGACAATGCGCGCGCCGGCCAGGCCCGGGCGAGCCTCTATGACGAAATCACCGGCAACATCATCGCCGAGCTGGAAGCCGGGCGCGTGCCCTGGGTGCAGCCCTGGGGATCGGCCTCGACCAAAGCGCCGCTCGCCATGCCGGCGAATGCCGCGACCGGGCGGCATTATTCCGGCGTCAATGTTCTGATCCTTTGGGGCGCCGTCATCCAGCACGGTTTCCCCGGCCAGAGCTGGCTCACCTTCCGCCAGGCGCTTGCGCTTGGCGGCAATGTCCGCAAGGGCGAACGCGGCACCACCGTCGTCTATGCCGATCGTTTCACCCCGGAGGACGAAAAGCGCCGGGCGCGCGAGGCCGGCGGGGAAGCGGCTGCTATTCCGTTCCTCAAGCGCTTCACAGTGTTCAACACGGCGCAGTGCGATAGCCTGCCGGATGATATCGCTACGACCATTCCGCCGCCTCCGCCCGGCCTGATCGAGCCGAAGGTCGAGGCTCTGATCCGGGCGACGGGGATCGACTTCCGCATCGGCGGTGATCGCGCATTCTACGCCCCGGCGCTCGACTATGTGCAGGTTCCACCGCCGCAGGCGTATTTTGAGCCAATCAACTGGCACCGCACGGCCCTGCATGAGCTAGGTCATGCCAGTGGACACCACAACCGACTGAACCGTGATCTGACCGGCTCGTTCGGCACCAAGAAATACGCATTCGAGGAGCTGATCGCCGAAATCAGCGCTGCCTTCTGCTGCGCCTCGCTCGGCATCGTGCCCACCGTCCGTCATGCCGACTATATCGGCTCCTGGCTGGACGTGCTGCGCGAAGACAATCGCGCCATCGTCCGCGCGGCCTCGCAGGCAAGCAAGGCTGCCGATTGGCTGCTTGGCTTCGCACCGGACACCAATCTCGGCATG